>JAPUES010000211.1 GCA_027492445.1 Sporomusaceae bacterium
TTTTCATATAACATCATTCATTTTTTAGTATTGTCACTGTGGCATAGGCAGCAATACCTGCACCTTTACCTGTAAACCCTAACCCCTCTGTAGTTGTTGCTTTTACATTGACCTGTCCTAGTTCTATTTGCAGAGCCCTGGCAATATTTCGATTCATTTCAGGAATATAAGTAGCCAATTTAGGTCTTTCAGCCACAATCGTAGAATCAATATTATTGACCCTATACCCATGCTCCCTAATTATATTCCGGACACGTTCTAACAGAACCATACTGGAAGCACCTTTGTATTGAACATCCGTATCAGGAAAATGCTTTCCAATATCCCCTAGCGCTGCTGCCCCTAAAAGTGCATCTTTTATAGCATGGAGCAATACATCAGCATCCGAATGTCCATCTAATCCATAAGCATAAGGTACCTCAACCCCACCTAATATTAATTTTCGCCCTTCCACTAACTTATGTACATCATACCCCATACCAATACGCATCATCTCTTCCGCCTCACATTCCGTCTTATCATCGTTTTTACTTTGTCCACAAAGGAACGCCTCAGCTATCATTAAATCCTCTGGGGTAGTCACTTTGATATTTTCATAATTACCAACTACAATTTTAACCTCTGTACCCAATCTTTCCACGAGGGATGCATCATCAGTACCAAGATAATCCTCTTGCGCTGCACAATCATATGCCTGTTTGAGCAACTGAGCATCAAAGCCCTGGGGAGTTTGTATGGACCACAAGGTTTGGCGATCTGGCGTACCTGTAACCATGCTATATTTATTAACAGTCTTTATTGTATCTTTTACAGGGACCGCAACAACAGCAGCTTTATACTGAATGGCCCCTTGAATTACATCATCAATACATTGTGGCGTTACAAGAGGTCTCGCACCATCATGCACTAATACCAACTTTGTATCTGAAGGTAAAACCTTAAGAGCATTCGCAATAGAATACTGGCGCTCACTTCCGCCGACAATTACCTGCCAACTCTTAATGTCTTCCCTACTTCGTAGCATACTTTCTACGTATATAGCTTCATCAGGAGCTGCAACTACTATTAGATGATTAACGCTAGGACATTTTGAAAAACTCAATACACTATGTAACAATATCGGTTGCTTATTTAGTAGCATAAATACTTTATTGATGCTACTATTCATTCTTTTTCCTCGTCCTGCTGCCAGTATAATTGCTGTAATCACTCTATCATCCTACCTCTTCCTTCATTACGCTCTAGCACGATCATTTTTTTTCTTATACCTAACGTTCGATTTCTCTTATTTATTTACCTGCTTTTGCAACAATAAACTCTCTTAAACGAAAGGCCATTCCTATTATATTAAGATTTACATACGATTGACATACTGTATTTGACCATAGTTCCCACATAAGTCTTATAGTTTTTCGGTATCTGCTCAACCCAATGATCACAATTTTTACACAATACACGAGCTGCTGGCAATGCCTGCACTAAATTTTTGCCACATCTTTCACATACAAAATTAACTAATTCCAATTCCTGATTATCCATCTATTTTACCCCCATATCTTTTCAATGTATTATTACATTCTCCAAATGGTAAAATATTCCTCCTTGTTTTTAAAATATACTTTTCTCGTAAAACCAAGGATAAATATATAAAAAAAAATGCCCTTAGTTCTGTTCACCCCAGAACCAAAAGACATTATCCTATCAATAATTATTATGCACCTTTTTCCATAGCCTTCGGTTTAGCAAAAATCATTCGACCAGCAGCTGTTTGTAATACAGATGTGACTAAAACACCAATGGTATCACCAATATGTTTCTTCCCGCTATCTACCACAATCATCGTACCATCATCTAAATAACCTATGCCTTGGCCAAACTCTTTGCCATCTTTTACAACGTGTACTACCATTTCTTCTCCTGGCAGTACCACTGGCTTCACTGCATTTGATAGTTCATTAATGTTTAATACCCTTACACCTTGCAATTCAGCTACTTTATTCAAATTGTAATCATTAGTGACAAGTTTGCCTTTCATAACCTGAGCTAACTTAACTAGTTTAGAATCCACCTCGGCAATCTCATCAAAATCACGATCATTGATTTGCACAGATAAGGCTAATTCTTTTTGCATGCGATTTAAAATATCCAATCCTCGACGACCACGATTACGCTTTAACAAATCAGAAGAATCGGCAATGTGTTGTAATTCTTCTAAAACAAATACCGGAACTACTAGTGGACCTTCAACAAATCCACTTGCACAAATATCTGCAATGCGTCCATCAATAATAACGCTTGTGTCAAGAATCTTATATTGTTCGCTTGGGGCTGTTTTTTCTTTCCCCCGTTCTTTCCCCTTCCAAGGCAAAGACACCAACATTAGAAATAATTCTTCCCGCTTATTAATAGCAATATTCATCCCTAGGTATCCTAACACAATACTACTAAGGCTAGGAATATAGTTCCCAATGATAGGAATATTTACAAAAGCAGAGCCAATTAAGTTAGAAATGATCAAACCAATCGCAAGTCCCAGAGAACCTGCCAGTACATCATATATAGGCATTTTATTCAACCTTGATTCTACCCAATACGTAAATTTCCATAAATGTTTTATGAAAAACGGCGATAAAACAAAACCAATTGCACCACCTGCTAATCCACCTATAACATAAACTAGGATTGTCGCTAATGTTTCACCACTGCTGATAAATCCCACATTTAAAAATTCAGTACTAACTATTGATGCCAAAAAAGAGCTGGTACCGATCCACTTAGCTGTCATCAAACCAGCAATAACGGTTAGTAAGGTAATGATAAACCGAAAAATTTTATCCAACAAATTAACACCTCCTTTGCTATTTATTCATTATATAAGTTTTTCCACATTCTCACAAGTAAATTGTATTACATCTACAATGTGGAAACACTATGTATTATACCCGAATATTAACAAAAAAATACGTCAGTTTCCTGGCGTATTTTCTTGTTCTTGCATTAACTCATCTATCCATTCTTCTACACTACCTAAATCTTTACCACATGCTAATACCAATTCACTAACCATAATCTTTCTGGCAGTCTCTAGCAGTCGTCTTTCTCCTGCTGAAAGTTTCTTGGAATTATCCTGCAACATTAGGTTGCGTACGACCTCAGCTACTTCATATATACTACCAGTTTTTATTTTTGCTAAATTTGAATTAAATCTCTTATTCCAACTGGCAGTTTCCTGAACCGAAGTTGTTCGCAAAATATCCACTACTTTTGTAATTCCTATGTCATCAATCACTTCTCTCAAACCGATATTTTCGACATTTTTCATAGGGATCATCACTCGCATACCGCCGTAAGGCATAGTAAGAATATAATAATCCTGTCGTTGCCCAAACACTTCATGCTCTTCAATTGCTTCAATGACACCAGCACCATGCATGGGATAAACCACTTTGTCCCCAATAGCTAACATAGCATCATCTCCTAATGTAGGTAGTATAGCACGAATATACCCTTTTGTCAAAATTGTATATTTTAGCATGGCACAATAATTCTTGTCAACTAGAATTTTATTACCCTTTATAATTTTAAAAGCCATGAAATCCCTTATTTTCAAACCTTTTCTTAAAATTTAATTAATTGCAGTCCCTGTGAAAAAAAAATATATTTATTTCCTTTCATTCCCGCACAAACATTGACAATCATAGATTGATATTTATATAATAAAACTCAAAGTGAGGTGTTTCGTAATGCATGAAAAATGTTCCGATTTTCAATCTGCTGTTGATGAATATCTGATTCGTCATCGTAGTGTCCTTGATATTATGACAAAATACCAAGAAGCAAGTGCCCGCGTGAATCGCGCTTTTGCTAAATCAGTAACGGAATGTGGTTGCGTCCAAGTAAATGCCGCTAGGCAGCAAATACCTCCCGATACTGAATATAGTAATCTAAAACAATTCATGTCTTCCCATTTATCCGGTGAACCATGTGAACAATGTAAAGAAGTGCTCACTCGTGAATTAGGACATAGCCTATTTTATCTAGCAGCACTGTGTAATTTATCAGGGATTAGTCTTAATGAAGTTATGCGCCAGGAATTTAACACGGTCAACACATTAGGTTTTTTCCATTTATCTTAATACCGTCTTTCTAAACTAAAAAAGTCCCTACAGGTTTATGTCTATTTTTACAACAACGTGACCATTTTGGTCACGTTGTTTCTTATTACATAATTATATTTGTATAGGGAAATGTTATATTTATACCGATAGTATTGAAAAACAGTGGTATCTTTAAATTCTCATTGGAGTTGTTGCTATGAAAAGTAAAGTTATTTATTTACTAGTAATTATTTTATTACTTTCTAGCTTATTTGCATTAAATCCATTACACATATTTCCTGTCGAGCAAAAACCTGAACCGTCCCCCCTAATGAAATATGATTATTATATTATTGTCGATGAAAGTAGTGGTAGCAATTTAATGTATGTACCCCTCGTTGTAAATATAGGCGATGAAGTGTTGAGTGAAGAAAACAAACGCTATAAAGTGGTAAAAATAGAACAAAACCGAGCTTTTGCTCGGTTTATAGAAGATGTCAATTTAGAAAAATACAAAAAAAAGTAATTTAACCGTCATAACGATCAAGCAAGGCTTGTTCTCGCACCCGTTTAAGGCCTTCCTTTATTGTTTTAGCGCGGATTTCACTGATGCCCTCTACATGATCTAGCTCGGCAAGAGTAGCATTATAGATAGGATGAAGAGTTTTAAAATGTGCTACTAAATTATCAATCACGACCATTGGCAGCCTCGGAATACGTCGCAGCACCCGATATCCTCTAGGCACTACTGGTATTTCCAAGATATTCGGCGTAATACTATAACCTAAAATTCGACTTATCGTATAAGGCTCTAAGTTTTCTTCCGACAAAGCAGCTAGCTCTCCACGCACTTGTTCATGTATATCAGGATCGCAACTTATACAATAATCTCTAATTAGCAGCCCCATATCATCATGCTCGGGCATTAATTCTTCCATTTGCATACTAACCAAACGGCCCTCACTGCCGAGTTCAATAATATTGAGTTCTATTTCTCTTGTAATACGATTGACTTGCTCTACACGAATAATAATCTCAGCTACGTCCAATAGAGTTGTCAAATCTTCAAATTCTAAAGCACTTAGATTCGTTAAACTTCGTTGTAGCACCTTTCTATATTTTCCCAATGTTTGGAGCGCCTGATTCGCGCGACTTAGAATTACGGTAATGTCTTTGAGAGCATATTTCAGATTGCCAAGGTACATCGTGATTAAGTTTCTTCTTTGGGAAATAGCAATCACCAGTCCACCTGTTTGCTTGGCAACTCTTTCTGCTGTTCGATGACGTGTACCTGTTTCTGTGGTTGTAATATTAGAGTTCGGTACCAATTGGGCATTGGCATATAATATATGTTTGGCATCGGCTGATATAATTAATGCGCCATCCATTTTACCCAATTCATAAAAGCCAGCAGGAGTAAAATCCCGATTAATAGAAAAACCACCATCCACAACATTTGCTAAAGGCTGATGATTGTCCACTAGCACTAATACGCCCATTTTTGCCCGAAGAATATTTTCTAGCCCTTCCCGTAGTTGTGTGCCTGGAACCAATTTTTTAATGGTTTTTATGAACTTGGAATCCCATAATATATCTTCTCGATTTTTTGTCATATAAAAACCGCCTCCATTGCTTCCATAACATTACTGACCCCTACAATTTTAAGCTCCGTTTTGCGTACTTTAAGCCCTGCCAAATTGCCAGCAGGAACAACAAATCGTTTGAAACCCAGTTTTGCAGCTTCACTGATACGAAGATCCACTCTTGATACCATACGAACTTCACCGGTGAGACCAACTTCTCCCATCACCACAGTTTCAGCATCAAGAGATATATTGCGAAAGCTTGAGGCCACTGCTAAAATGACTGCTAAATCTGCAGCAGGCTCTGTAATTTTAATGCCTCCCACTGCATTTACATAAGCATCTTGATTGGTTAGCATTAATCCGACGCGTTTTTCCAGCACTGCCATTAGCAAAATTAATCGATTATAATCAAACCCAGCTGCCATACGCCTAGGCATCCCAAAACAGGTAGTACTAACCAATGCTTGTATTTCTATTAATATCGGTCTAACACCCTCCATACAGGCCAACACGACGGATCCTGGAGCCTTTTCTGGTCTCTCTGACAATAATAGTCCTGAGGGGTTTTTCACTTCAAGCAGACCATCTTCTTCCATAGAAAAAATTCCACTTTCATGGGTTGAACCAAAACGATTTTTAATTGCGCGTAATACACGAAAAGCATGGCTTTTGTCGCCTTCAAAATAAAGTACTACATCTACCATATGTTCTAAAATACGTGGCCCAGCAATATTTCCTTCCTTGGTTACATGTCCAATAATTCCAATTGGAATACCGCTTTCCTTTGCCAAACGTAGTAATTTTCCTGTGGATTCTCGCACTTGCCCCACGCTACCTGGAGCGGATGGTATTTCGGCGCTAAACATGGTTTGAATCGAATCAATAATCATTAAGGCCGGCTTCAGACGATTGGCAGCTGTAATAATCTCTTCTAAATTAGTCTCTGTCATAATCAACAAGGTATCGCTTAATTTATTAAGTCGTTCGGCTCGCATTTTAGTTTGTACCGCCGATTCCTCGCCCGATACATATAACACCGTTCCATATGCCTGACTGACGCTACAAGCTACTTGCAAAAGCATGGTAGATTTACCAATACCAGGATCACCACCTATTAAAATCAGTGCTCCTGGTACAATACCGCCACCAAGTACGCGATCAAATTCTCCTACACCCGTTGCCAATCTTGGTACAGGCAGGTTATCAACCTCTGTAATCGGTCGCGGTTTACCACTACTACTTGGGCTATAACGAGTTTTTATTTCTGAATTACCTACCGTTTCTTCCACCATACTATTCCATGCTTCACATCCAGGGCACTTGCCTAGCCACTGGGGTGTATCATGTCCACATTCCTGGCAAACGAATTGAACTTTAACTTTAGCCACTCTTTTTTACCCCTCTCAGATAGACAAAGCACTATACTGTTGCCATAACATTCATAAAAAACATCATAGAAATCTTGCCAATGAAACAACTTCAAGAATTATCACTATCCTATAATATCCAAAAAAAAAAATGTAATTCCATAAAATTATACCTACTTGCTATTATTAATGCTGTTCGCGTTATTATAGTTTTTTCCTGCACAAAAGGACAATAAGCATTCTTTTTTCTACAAATTTAGTACTTAAGACCTAAAGTTTTTTATACATAAAAAGAATGGCTTGTGCTACATCCTTAGATTTAAGCACAAGCCATTCTTTTTACATTACCTGTACCATCATAAACTTTAAGTACTCCGTTTCTTCCGAAGCAGGCAAGATAGGATGGTCCTTTGCTTGGGTACGATACTCAACCATACGGATTACCCTCTTTGCATCACGAGCAGCATCTACAATAATGGCTTTAAATAATTCACGGTCCATATGATAAGAACAAGAACAGGTTATCAAAAACCCTCCTGGGCGCACCATTTTTATACCACGCAGATTGATTTCTTTATAACCCCGCGCTGCGCCTTCTAGGGCTTTACGGCTTTTCGTAAAAGCTGGTGGATCAAGAATGACTACGTCAAATTGTTTTCCTTCATCGGACATGGTGCGCAAATAATCAAAAGCATTGGTAACTTGGAAGTCACATACATCTAGCACGTTATTTAGCTGGGCATTTTTCTGCGCCATGGCAATGGCATCCTCAGAAATATCGATTGCTGTAACTTTTTTAGCACCGT
>JAPUES010000212.1 GCA_027492445.1 Sporomusaceae bacterium
TCTTTGTTAAAGCCGTCTGAATCATAACCTTGTGGGTTGTTAGTAGCGTTGGTTAATGAGCCAGATTCTTCTGTCTGAGTAGCCGCTGTCCGGGTTCCAGATATTTTATCTGAGACGGTAGCCCCCTCACCAGTTATCAAACCCGTACCTACACTAATCCTCTCTAGTGCGCTGGTATCAATTGATATACCTGCATTCTTAGAACCAAAAGCTGGTGGTCCTACTATTGCAGCTTCGTCAGCAGAATCTATGTTGATCTTCGATCCTACCGTAAGAGAATTTTGGTCTTTAAACATCTCAGTGGTATCGACTCTTGCAATGTCTATATCCTCTTCCCGTCGTCTTCTGCCGAGTTGATTACCATCCTGAGTTGCACTAGAAGTTGCACTAGAAGGAGCATTTCCAGTCCCGCCCGGAGGTGAAAATTCACCACCCCCGCCTAATCCGCCTAGGGCTCCCATCCCAGTAGCGATCAAGCCGGGAATAAGCACACCAACTACGGCTTCTGTCGTATTGGTTGGACCGGGGATATTACCTACGGAGCCAACTCCCGCCGAGCTTTCCGTTTGCATATCACCCGGCAATGTTCCTGTCAAATCTTTAACCCCTGCGTTTGCAGCCTCAAAGTTAGGCGTAGCATGGACTTGCCCCATCCCTCTTCCCCCTGATTCGGCATTTGCCGACCAGGTAGTTGGGTCCGAATCCACTACTGTATAGGTCCCGGCAGGAAGAACAACGTTTGGAGTTACCTCCCAGTTGGCATTAGGTACCCCTCCCATGCCTTGAGTGCCCTTTGCCTGCCAAGGACCATACATCTTCCCGTTCTGATCTCGCACAGCTATCGTACCTAAACTTGCTCCCTTTCCCTTGTTCCAATGATAATTACGGATGTATGTAAGTAGATGTGGTTGCTTCAGACTAAAAGTAGTAGGAGCAGTCGGTCCATTTTTCACCCCAGCGATATTATCAGTATTGGAAACTACGATAGGCTTGTCTAAAGGTTGCCCCGTTACAACAGTCGCACTAGCAGGAAGCACTTTTCCATCTGGCTTTTTAGCCCCGTCAATTCTAGGTGCCGCTTGCTTCAATAGACCATTGCGTTCCAATCCATCTAGCAATGCCTGCGCCATTTTTTTAGCAGCCTGCATATCACTGGCAACGCTATTACCTGATTCATATATTTCAACCGTTATCAAATAATCGGGCAATTTAACCGTAAGACCAATGCCCTTGTGCATCTGGTATTCGCGTACTTCTCCCCCCTTCATTGGAGTAGTTTTCACGCCAGTTTGACCGGCTAAATCAACGATACGAGCAAATAAAGCCTTCATTCCAGAATCATCAACAGGGCCTACGACACTCAAAGCACCGTACCCAGAGCCAAAATCCCCCTCTGCCAGATGCATTTTTATATTGAGCCCTGTCACATCCTCCGTTCCAAAGTCAAACTTTGGAGAACCAAGATTAGACGAAACCTCGGTGACAACATCCCCAATTCCAGCTGCTAAGGCGATAGGCATTAGAGGAGCAAGAATTACTAAAAACACAGTAATGCAAGTCACTATTTTAGCAAATAAATATTTTTTACCACAATTCAACTTTTGTCTCAGTGGCTCTTTTAACAACTGCTTCACCTCCAAATTCATAACTTTCCTATGGCAACAATCCAACTACTAACATCCATAGGGTTGAAACAATAAAAGATAGCAAGGTAGGTAGTAAAATATTTTTTATTCCCTTCCCACCAGCCTTCGTTACCTCCATCCCAGCTGAAGCACCTGCCGTCATGATGGCTGCCGACGCAAAAGGCATGACGGCATTCCACCCTAGCAGTACATTCGCTAAAACTGCAAGTATCGTAAACGGAATCATAAATGACATCCCCTGACTTACTGCTTCCTGAGCAACCGTTCCCCCAGTTTGGGCACATAAATCAGGATTAGCCTTAGTAAAAGACCATATCATTAACTTGATTGCTGCAATTGCAAATAATAAAGCGACGAAAACAGATACTCCTATCGAGACGATTCCAATTGTCGTCTTGTTTATTGCCACAAGAAATCCGAAAGTCATAAAACACAAATAAGCCGCTATATAGTTAACCTTTTTTTTATTTGGTTCTTCGCAATACCCCATTTTCATTGCCAACTATTTCACCCCCTCATATTTTAAAAGCCAAACCGCCCTAATAACGCCCATCCAAATAAAAGAATGGCACCACACAGAGTGGATACGGCTATGCTAAATCCTCGCCGCTCACCGGACATCTGTCTAATCGTCATAATTGTAGGACGCAGCGCCCATAATACACCAGTCACTCCAAAAGCAACTGCCGTCTTCCAGCCAAAGACCAGAGAAAAAATAAGACCTATTAATGCATAAACCAAGGTGGCTGAATACCCCAGCGCAAAAGCAGACACAGCCCATGTTATATCATAACTACGCTCTGAACCTTGTGAAAGCGCCCAAGCCAGAACCGCAACGAGCGCTACTCCAGCAGTTCCATAGACAACACCCAACATACTAATAAGTAACACCGTAGAATTTTCAATCTGACCAGTCCGCAACATATCGATACCAGTTTGCAAAAAAAACAGTCCAAAAGCCAAACCAGAAACAGCCAGCGAAAAAGGCCAGGGAACTTTGCTCATTTGTTTCTTGACCACTTCTCCTGGATTCACTATCATCTTCAACGCCGTTTTCCATCGGGGCGGTTCACTTTGTACAACAATATTCATCTATCAATATCCCTCCTTGTTTTTTCAACTACGGCAAAATTCGACTATTCACCCTTACGAATTTATTTTAATATAAATTAAAGAAAAGCACATCACCCCTGAGGGGTGATTCAGGGTGTAGACCCTTACACAACCTCAATGTCTACACCCTGAATCTTTTGTTTATTAGAACTGTCCAAATATCTAGATTTTAAAGTATAATATAGGTATATGGCAAAAGTGGAGTGATGAGAACATGCACTTACAATGCCTACGCAAAGGAAAATGTGCGTCATTAACGCATTTTTATTCATATTTTAAAGTTACTTTGAAAGGGGAAGGAGTCTTACATGCCTCAAATTGGTAAAAAATTGCTCCCTGTAATACATTTTTTACTCCCTCCTCTCGGATTCGGAATGATTATTACATGGTTATGGCTTACTTTTTTAAATGGTCCTTTAATTTATCTTGTTGCTCATCCCTATTTCAATCCACAATTCTTGATTTTATTCTTTTTAATCGCACATTCTTTATCCTTCTTGAGTATGCGTAAAATCATGTTGAATAAAGCACTGCAGACTAATATCTCTCCCCTTTGTATTGCCAGCGCTACCGCTATGGCGGCAGCCCCCTTATTACTTAAGATTTGGCCTACGTTCTTACCATATGGAATCGTCCAGCTCGCTACAGGCTTGACCATAATTTTGGCGGCGATTGGGACAACTGTACTCATATGCTTTTGGGGGCTACTATTCAGTTCCTACACTGCTGATAAAGTCGCGTTATGTTACGGCATATCCATTGTTATTAGCACGGCCCTTTTGTTAGCCGGAAATCAGTTGGCAAGCAACCATCTGTTTTTTCTGGCATCTGTGATACCTTTGCTTTCGTTACTTTTTCTTTGGGGTCATCTGCCATCTTCCTATGATGTCACTCCCGAAGAGAATAAAATTGTCCCTAACCCCATTCCCCTTAAACTAGTTGCTCTAATCATTCTTTTTTATACGGTTGGAGGACTGATGCATAAATTGGTCTACCTAAGCGTTCCTGCTGATCGGGAACTGTTCTGGATGACGAATATAATATATAGCGTAGTAACTCTTGGCGCGGGCCTATATATTTTTATTTTTCCTAATCTTGACCTGCGCATGTTGTACCGACCAGTTCTGCCGCTCATATTTGCTGGATTCGTACTTTTCCCTTTTCTGATGAATACAGATAACACCCTTCATTATATCTTACTGCAAGCTGGGTTTGCGTTATTTGATCTATACACTTGGGTTCTCTTTATTTATTTGGCCTCCCACCATAAACACCCTCTTTATGTCATTAGCCAGGGTATGTTTTTCTTAACTTTTTCAATCTTTTTTAGCGACTTTTCAGTGACGTTAATCCTATCTTTCGTTGCTTTATCAGCATCAAAAATACAAATTATATCCTTTGTAGCTGCATCTATACTATTACTTGGCTCTTTCGTGTTTCAGGATGAAGCAGAATCTTTCGCTGGTTGGACATATGCTGCAAACGTCACTACCCCATCCCACCTAAGTACTATTACTAACGATGATTCAGAACACACTGCTACCCAACCACCTATGGTTTCCCTAGAAAAAGTAACCCCTGGTCATATTGCGACTTACCTGCAACAATGCCAATTGACTGCCCGCGAACAAGAAATTGTTCATCATCTTCTTATCGGACGCAATAATCCTTATATACGCAACGAATTAAATATCTCGGACAACACTCTAAAAACCCATCTACGCAATATTTACCGTAAAACAGAAGTAGCCAACCGTCAAAAGTTATTAGCCCGCATTCATGACATGTCGGCGAATCAATCATTAGATAACTACGCAGACGTACTGCCAAAGACATCACCGACGTCTTCTTAACAGTAATAGCGTCCTAAATTATATTATAATTTAGGACGCTATTACTGTTAAGATAACGGGAGCAGGGCCAAATAATAAAAGAGACATGGCATCGACTTCCATATACGCCAATAAACATAGCTTCCCTCAACTAATCCACATTGAGAACCACACCTGCTTGCGTTTAATCTAAAGGCCGCTGGTGGTGCCCTTCTTTATCCGTTCATTTTTTGCTACTCATAATAAATAAAGAATAGTTCACACTTACTGCTCCAATCAGTTTTTTATCATTATAAAAACTATATGACTCTATGTTTTGAAATCCAATTTTTTCAAGAACTTTTTTTAGTTCATCTTGATTAAATCCATCATGGCCACTAAAGTCTTTCTCTGCTTCATGAAAACTCCCATCATCCTCATCCAATTCAACAATACATATATATCCATCTTTTTTCAACAAGCGATATAAGTTTGTTAGAGTTCTTTCAATTTCTACAACATGGTGTAATGCCATCGATGTATAAATTAAATCATATGTAGACGTCAAGCGGCAATCATCATTGATATCGAGCTGATAAGCGATCATATTCTTTACTTCATGCTGCTGAATTTTTGAATTTAACGTATCTATCATCCCTTGTGATGTATCAATGCAAGTTATGTCTTTAAGCTTGTCATAAAGATTAAAGCTAATGAGACCAGTTCCAGAACCAAACTCTAAAGCGCTATAATACTGCTCAAGTTTAACCGCACGGGCTATCTGATCCGCAATAATCTTTGCTCTTTTGATTCTTTTTTCATTATCCCAGTGTATTGCCTGAATATTAAAATCCATTATTTCACCTCCTATTGGATTATTTTTCATATGAAGACAAAACTCCTGCCAAATTTCTCAAACAAATTTGACAGGAGTCCTTTCGCTATTACAAATGATACCGTTCTGTGCATCGGGTCAAACGGTGCAGAAGATAGAGCAATGCCTATCGCCCTCGTTGCCCTCTATATTTTGCGACTATAGGCTTCATGAATCACATACACCACCACATAATAAAGATGGTAATATCTCTTACTATGCCTAGAATCTTGATATTGCCGTTTCACCTAGTAGTGGTATATTTTCCCCTTTTAATGGGCAAAATTACATTGTTGAGCAAATAAAGAATGACTGGCGAACAATTCATTTTCCTTAATACTAGTTAACTGAGGTCTGGGTACATTGGGATAATAATTTCTCTAAAGACTAAAATTACCTTGGATTAAAATACGCAGATAGGAGTTTCTAACATGCCGAATGGTATCCCCCAGTCCCCAAAACAGCGTCGGCCTAAAGCTGTTGCATCATCAATAGCTACTAACTTTTTGCATCTGCGAAACCCCTTTACGGTCGCTTGGTGGTCAGCCGCTTTTCCAGGGTTTGGACATATCAGCCTAGGAAACTATGTGATTGGCTTTTTAATGTTTTCATGGGAAATGTTAGTCAATACTCAGGCAAGTCTCAATATTGCTATTGTATATAGTTTCACAGGGCGCTTCGAAATGGCAAAAGAAATTGTAAATAATCGTTGGTTACTCTTATATGCTCCAGTTTGGTGTTTTTGTATCTGGTCAAGTTATTGCTTGACGGTGGATTTAAATAAAAATTCTCTCTTGGCTGATCGGAATCATTCTCCCATCGATGCTACAGAAATGTCTTTTTTTGAAACGAACTCCTTAGAAAAACGCATCCCTTGGCTTAGCGTAGCGTGGACTATTTGTACCCCAGGTCTTGGCCATCTCTACTGCCATCGGATACCCACAGCTTTCTTTATATTAATTTGGTGGATAGGGATATCCTATATGTCCCATTTGCTTCAGGCGATTCAGTACACGTCTTTAGGTGATTTTGAGCAGACAAAAACAGTCTTAGACATGGAATGGTTTCTTTATTTGCCGTCAATACTGGGATTTGCAGTGTATGATGCTTACGCTAACACTGTTGAATATAATCGGCTATTTGATATGGAACAGGCTGCTTATTTAACCAGAGAATTTCAAGACCCAGACTTTATAATGCCTGTATAAGAGGTGACTATGACTATGCATGTTGTTGCGTCCTTTGAACATTCCAATTTCCTTGAGCTTGCCATCACTAATCTGATGCAAAAAGGCATAGACTCAAATCGAATATGCGCAATACCCTTGAATAAGATGGTGAAGGAAAGAAGACTCTTTGACACCCTCCACCGAGCCGATGGCCAGAGTATGTTTGACTTGCCCACCATTTTAGCAACGATTTTTATGACCCTTGGCGTTATGTGGGGCTTTATGTGGGAGTGGGGTCCAATTATTTGGGGACTGTTGAGTTTCGTTGGTGGGATAGTGTTGGGACTTATCATAAAATACCTACTTTATAAAAAAGAGTTACAAAAACAATTCCACTATAATACGGAGATAGTGCTTATCGTCAATTGTAAACCGAATGAAGTAGAGGTTGTGGAAACTGTTCTATTTAACCATTTGGCTATCGGCATTGGTACGAAGCACTAACCAACAACTAAAAGACCCAGAAGTGAGGAGTGGCTACAACCTATGTTACACTTTTCGGATTCAGCCATCAAAATAGTTCAAGCACAGTCTGTTTTCACTGACATGAGAATGGAGCAGTGGCTTCAGGATACCTTGTTTACCTGGCAATGGTGGCTTCTTCTTGCATTGCTCATTGTGCCTTGGATAGTATGGGGAATTCTTGTCGATAAGAAACGTTTTACAGCGATTATCTTGCTAGGTATGTTTGTTCTTGCGACCGCCTCTTGGATGGATGACCTAGGGAGTGATTTGATTCTGTGGTATTATCCATATAAATTACTGCCCATTTACCCCCAATTAGTTCCTATAAACTATGCAGTATTGCCAGTAATCTATATGCTAGTCTACCAATACTTTCCCCTGTGGTCTTCTTATATAAAGGCAATAGTTATCATGACAGCAATCTTTGCTTTTGTTGCTGAACCGGCCCTCGATTATTTAGGTATATATAAAATGCTAAAGTGGCAGTATTACTACTCGATTCCGATTTACCTGCTAATGGGTTTCAGTTTTAAGTGGCTAGTTGAAACAATTTTGGCAATAAATAAGAAATATAACTAGTACTAATTTCCCATTCGCTCTCTTGTTCCGAGACTTCGATCAAAGTAATCCTAGCTAATTTTACCCATATAACGTCCGGGACAGTTTCGTTGAATCATGACACCTAC
>JAPUES010000213.1 GCA_027492445.1 Sporomusaceae bacterium
ATTGAAAATAGTCCGTTAGTAAAAAGTGTTTACCAAACACCTGAAAATCCTATTTTTGAGATTTTCTATTTAGAACATGGCAAAGCCATATTATCTGATTTTAGTGGCCAACCACCAAAGACATTTGAATTTTAACTAACTAATATCACCTCTCTTGTACTGGTTGAATATAATAAAAGATGATTCACTATGTAAATAATTATTTTTTAGCTAATCCTACTACCGGTAGGATTAGTTTTTAATTTAGCGAAATGTATTCTACTTTTTTTGCAAGAAAGATATAAATAGTAAATAATTATGGTATGATTTAGGGAAGTGATTAATCTTAAAGTATATCAAGGAGTAGTGAGTATGAAAAATAAAAAGAATTTGCCAGTCAGTATTTTTTTATGGTGTATACTATTGATCTATAGTAATATTGCATCTGCCAATAGCGGTATTTATCAATACTCCAATGATTTTAAAGAAGAGATACAACAAAATTCAATTGATAGAGATTATGAAATTGAATTTAAAGCGGCCTTGACCACAATGGATTATGGGGAGTTAGAGGGGAAATATATTAATTTATGGGATAGGGAATTAAACGTCATTTATAATAAACTATTGGCAAGGTTGACAGAAGAACAGAAAACCGTGTTAATTGATTCCCAAGTAGACTGGCTAAATTGGCATATTCAAGAAAGTAAATTTGTGAATATGACATTGCTTATTGATAGAAAGCTAGGTTCCCAGGGGCCGATTCAAGAATTGAAAGCGCGAAAATATCGTTTGCGAGAACGAACACTAGAATTGATGGAATATTATTGCCTGCTAGATGGCAATTTTGAATTAGAATATCGGGAAAAACTAGCTCAATAGTAAGATTTTTATAGAGCTGTAGCATTATTTAGCTATGGCTCTTTTATAGTATCGGATAAGGAATTAGGATAATGTTAGAGGTTGCATAGGCCTGTAAATAAAAGAGGTTAATGCAGGAGGAATTTTGATGCAAGGTATTAGTCATATTACATTTATTGTTAAAGATTTGGAAAAAGCAAAGTTCTTTTTTGAAACGATATTTGATGCCAAAGAAGTATATGATAGTGGAAGGCAGATGTTTTCATTAAGCCAGGAAAAGTTTTTCCTTATTGGAGAGTTATGGATTGCAATAATGGAAGGCGATGCAGTGCTGGAACGGACGTATAATCATATCGCCTTTAAAATTAGTGAAGAAGAGTTCGATCTATATGAAAAACGCATTAAGGTGGCAGGGGTTGAATATCTGCAACCCCGTCTTCGGGTTGCTGGAGAAGGTCAGTCACTTTACTTCTATGATTTTGACAACCATTTATTTGAACTGCATACGGGAACCCTTGTCGAAAGATTGGTTCGCTATCAGGAAAAACAGGATGTGGGATAATTATTAAGATTTTAGTAAAATAGTATTTGAAATCAGATAAATAGGAATATGTATATAAGAAAACATTTGAGGAAGGACTAATGCCTAATGAAAATTATTGATGCCCACCTTCACTTCTCTCAGGAGCCTTACTTTGACCAGATTGCAGAAGTAGCGGGTCATGAGAATACTAGTACCCATCTCAAAGACCAATATACCGAGCATAACATTATTCATGGTGTGGTCATGGGCAATGGCAGTCTAGAGCTAGGGGAACATCACTACCCTGACAATCTTAGCTATTGCATTGGTCTAGATAGCACCTCTTTTAAAGTAGGAGAGGTAGCCCAGCAAGCTGATTTGGTAGAAAAACATTTACAAAGAAAGAATTGTGTCGGCATTAAGCTGTATCCAGGCTACAATCATTTTTATATTTACGATTCCCTATTTGATCCCTTTTATCAGCTAGCAATGCAATATAAAAAAACAGTGGCCGTTCATACAGGATTGACTGCCACTAGTAATGCTCTCTTAAAATACAGTCATCCTTTGACCTTAGATGAGGTAGCAGTACGCTATCCTTATGTCCAGTTTGTTATGTGCCATATTGGGAATCCTTGGCTAGTAGATGCTATCGCAGTTATTGGGAAAAATCCCAATGTAGCTGCTGATCTTTCAGGAATCTTAGAAGGCCAGATTATGAGCATGTCAGATTTTTTTGTAACAAAGCAGGGCTATATTAACCACTTAAAAGTATGGCTAGAATACCTAGACAACTATGAACGCCTGTTATATGGAACAGATTGGCCGCTGGCGAATATCGCCAACTATATTGAATTTGTTGGGCATATTATTCCCGCCAAGCATCATGACAAAGTGTTTTTTGCTAACGCCAACCGGATTTATAATCTTGGCCTGTGACAGCTGTTTGTAGGGAAGTGAATTTTTGGCAGTAAAAAATAATTAAATACCTCGTTACTTTTTCAAAAAGTAAGCGTTTACTAATATAGAAGTACATAAAAATGACTTTAAAAAAAATTGGAGGTATTTAAAATGATTAAGAAAATAATGTTGATGTTTACTGTATGTTTATTACTGACGACTTCGGTATTTGCGAGTGAGGCTTCCCAAATAACAACGGTGCAGGTTGCTGGCAGCAGCCAAAAAGAAATTGCCCCTGATATTGCTAAGATTAGTCTTTCAATCACTACAATTCATAATAATCTTGAACAAGCTAAGAATGATAATACCAAAAGTGCAAATCAAGTATTTGCTAAGCTTAAAGAGCAAGGTATTAGAGATCATCAAATAAAAACAGATGCATATTCTATTGATTCCATATATAGTTATGAAAATGATCGATTACCGAAATTAAAAGGTTATAAAGTGATAAATAATATTGAAATTACCACCTCTATTGAGAAGGTCGGCGTATTAGTGAATGAACTTACCATTGCAGGCGCAAATGAAATAAATTCTATTCGTTTTGAAAAAGAAAATGAGACAGAAATAAGAAATGAAGCATTAAGTGAAGCTGTTAAGGATGCCTTGAAAAAGGCAGAGGTTATTGCCAGTGCGTTAAATAAAAGAGTTTCTGCAGTGAAAGTAATCAATGAATCCGATAGTTCTTATTATCCCGTTATGATGGAAAGTCGAGCTTATAAAGGGGCGAGTATGGATGGTAATGCACCAACGATTGCTGCTGGAAAAGTAACTGTGGGTGCTAAGGTTCAGGTAACTGTTGAATTGGAATAGCAGTGAGTGTAAAAAAGTATTAGCCTACGCTAATACTTTTTTTGTGCATAAATTTTTCTCGGTAACCAATCCTGTAAGTATAATTCAATCAAGCAGAGAAAATTTACTGAACGTAATGGAGAATTTTAATAAAATATGATATAACTAAGTAGAAGTTCAAATTACAATAATAGGAACGAAGGAGTTGTTGTTATGTTAAACAAAGGTACGGCGGATATTGTAGCAAAGTGGGAGGTGCGTACAAAATAATTTAGTGTATAAACCTCCCAAAGGTTGCGAGATGAAACTTTTGGAGGATGAAAAATGAATAACATAGATATGAAAAATTTAGGAATTAGCCAAAGAGTAGTTACTGAGGCTGCTTCTTATACAAATCTTTATGTTGGGCGAGTCATTTCCCAATATAAAGACATATACAAGGTTGTAACGGAGAATGGTGAGTTAACAGCAGAAATTTCTGGAAAGATTCGTTTTGAGGTAAGAAAATTATCGGATTACCCTGCAGTGGGTGACTTCGTTATGCTTGATCGAAATGAGGATAGTAGTGGAAATGCAATTCTTCACCATGTTGTGACAAGAAAGAGTGCTTTCATTCGAAAGGCTGCGGGGACAGGGAATGATGAACAGATTGTGGCTGCAAACATCGATACGGTTTTTATCTGCATGTCACTAAATCATGATTTTAATCTTCGTCGAGTAGAGCGCTACCTTGGAGTTGCTTGGGATAGTGGAGCACTTCCAGTGATTGTGCTTACTAAGGCTGACTTATGTGAAAATCTTCCTCAAAAGTTGTTAGAACTAGAGGCGGTTTCCTGTGGTGTAGAGGTGCTAGTTACTTCCAGCATGAGTGAAGATGGATACGTTTCTGTTAAAAATTATACTGGTTATGGCAAAACAATTGCATTTATTGGTTCATCAGGTGTTGGAAAATCAACCTTGATTAATAGGCTCATTGGTGAAAATACCCTTGAAACTCAAAAAATAAGAAAGGATGATAGGGGCCGGCATACGACTACAAGGCGGGAACTTATTATTCTCCCAGGTTGTGGTGTTGTGATTGATACCCCAGGGATGAGAGAACTTGGGATTGAAGGTGCTGACCTGTCAAGAACCTTTGCTGATATTGATGAATTGTCAACAAAGTGCAGATTTCAGGATTGTACTCATGCTAGTGAACCAAACTGCGCGGTACAAAAGGCCATAAGGGATGGTTTGTTGTCTGTGGAGCGGCTTGCAAGTTATGTAAAACTAAAAAAAGAAGCGAAGTATGAAGGCTTAACTTCTAAGCAGATTGAAACTGAAAAATTTACGACCATGTTCGCAGAAGTGGGCGGAATGAAAAATGCACGAAAGTTTCTCAAAGAAAAAAATAAAAGAAAGTAAGATTATGTTGCGTTTTTCAGACGGTAGACATTAGGCAAATTATTGCTTAATGTCTACTTTTTTACCTTCTTTTTACGTGTTGCTCATTTGACCTATTTTTATTGTGATTTCACTTATTAGAATCAAAAGAACCGTCCCTCCGAGTTGCCTCTGAGTTCTTTTAGCTGGTCTTGTGAATCCTCGGAATGAAGTATATATTGTATATTATAGCTATAGGAGTATATTATTAATGAAATAATAGTAAAATGTAGTCGTGAAGGCGGTTATAAGAAATGAATGAAAAATGGGCGATAGGTGAAGTAGCAAAACTTTTCGACGTATCGACGGATACATTGCGATATTATGAAAAGACTGGCATACTTTCAGCGCAGAAAAATGGGGGTAATGGATATAGATATTACTCCTATGATGAGATTGTAGTCCTTATGGATATATTGTTTTTTCGTAATATGGAGTTGTCGGTTAAAGACATTAAACAGATTATAACGAAAATGGATGTTGGCGACATTAAAAATATTCTTTATCAGAATCAAAAGATAGTCGAGAATCGGATACAAGAATTAATAAAACTAAAGAAGATGATTGCCCAAGCTGCTTCTCAATATAAATTGTGCGAAGAGAGATTAGGCCAGTTTGTCATTGTTTCTGCACCTGACTTTAAATACAAACTTATTGGTAAGCAGGCGGATGATCTAGTTACTGTGATTCGTAAATATAAAAAAGAGGATTGGATAGATGACCGTATACGCTATACGCTGTTAGTCCCGCAAGAAGAACTTCTAAGCAATCAAAATTTTTCTTCGGCTCAAGTGGGTATTAGCGTTGATGGCGAGAATTTGTGTATGCTGGATTTGGCGGAACAACAGGAATTGTCATCGTTACATAATGTGAATTACTTATATACAATAGTAGGAACAAGCTATTTGGAACAAGAAAATGATACATTGAATAAAGCTTTGAATTATCTAAAAAAAGAGGGTAAAGAAGTAAATGGCCCTATGATTGGAAGATATATGGCAAGCTCTCATAAAGATGGCCTTGACTATTATGAAGTTTGGATTGCAATTAATAATTCTTGACCTTGGAGTAACTCTAAGGTTTATCCTCTTATAGAGGTGATAAACATGAATGAAAATATACTAGGAAAAGAGAATATTACTACGCTATTTCTCAAATACAGTATTCCTGCAATTGCGGGGATGTTATTTTTAGGACTAAACACCATTGTGGACGGTTTTTTTGTTAGTCATTATATTGGGATTCATGCGCTCGCAAGTGTTAATATTGCGATGCCTTTTTTTAGTGTAATGATTGCGGTTGGTGTGGTAATCGGTATTGGTACACAGAGTATTATAGGTCGAAAGTTAGGTGAAGGATGCATCAAAGGGGCAAATGACACCTTTACTACATCTCTTAGTCTAATGGTAGGCATATCGTTATTACTTTCAATAATTGCTGTTGGTTTTACAAAACAAATAGCTGTATTTTTGGGGGCAAGTGAACAATTGATGCCGCTGGTAACAACCTATATTAGTTATGTAGGCTTATTCTTGCCACTTTTCGGAGTAATGCTTGTTTTGGATTATGTAGTAAAGGTCATGGGGAAACCAGTATATTCAATGCAGATTTTGATAGTTGCTGTTATAAGCAATATGATATTTAACTACTTATTTATTGTACAATTTGGACTAGGCATTAAAGGGGCTGCTTTGGCTACTGGATTAGGCTATAGTATTGCATTTATTATGGCTATACTTCCTTTTATAATGGGAAGAACTACTTTAAAATTATTGGAAGGACGTTTTAAGGGAAAATTAGCTTGTAAGATTATCTATAATGGTTCATCGGAAGGATTATCGGAGATTGGTACTGGTGTTACAACCTTTCTATTTAATATTACGCTTATGCGTTATGTCGGTGAAGTTGGCGTAGCCGCCTTTACCGCTATTAGCTATTTATCTTTTGTAGGGAATAATATTTTACTAGGATTATCAGATGGCGTTGGTGCGATTATTAGCTATAACTATGGTAGTGGTAAACTAGAGCGAGTGAAAAGAACATTAAAGCTTGCTGGTTTTTCAGCATTCGCCATCGGTGTAGGACTTTTTTTAATGATTGCTATTTTTGCTAGAGAAATAATTGGGATATTTTTAGATGCAAATCATGAACAAGCTTTTAACTTTGCTGTGTATGGTGCAAGACTATATGCCTTCGCCTTTCTAGTAAATGGCTTGAATATCGTTGCATCAGGCTATTTTACTGCGATTGGCAATCCTAAAAGTTCAGTCTTGATTGCTTTGAGTAAAGGCATAGTCTGGATAGGTATAGGTATCTTAATATTGCCACAGATATTTGGTATAAAAGGCATATGGTTAACTGTACCTGTCGCAGAACTGTTAACGCTAGTGTTATCCCTATCATTGCTGTACAAAGCTTTTAAACATAATTAAAAGGTTTGTAATAGAATTGATTTTAAATATGAATAATATTGGTTTTGACAATGCGCTGCAACAGATAAAACAAATTTTGTATAGTATAAGACCACATTATACAAAAGTCTATGTACTTGGGTATAGTATAGGAGCAACTCTTGCTTGGTTATGTAGTCAGACAAAATTATGTGATTTGGTTGTGGGGTTTTACATGGTTTTGCGGACCAATTTTCAAAAAACTATAACAATAAGTCAGCTCTTATGACCTGTAAAGAAATGTTAGCATTTGCTAAAAAAGTATCAGTATAATGTTGATACTTTTTTTGTACATACTAACTAGAAACGTGCCATGTCCCTAAAAGTACTATTATCGCTTGTTTGAATTTGGATGAAGATTACTTTAATAAATTGCATTTTTTGTAAAAGAATAAAAATATGATATAATATAAATCTAAGGGGGGGGGATGGACATGGGAGAGAAAGCAAATGTTAAAGAAGCATTAGAAAATGCAATCACTGCGATTCAAAATAGTGTCACTACGCAGAGAATATATTTGTTTGGTTCTTATGCAGATAATACATATACCGATGAAAGCGATCTTGATTTATGTGTCATTACTTCTTTACAAGGTTTGCGTAAGATTGATTTTTTACGTAAAATTAGAAAAGCTATGGTACAGGGTGTAGATATGCCTATCGATTTATTGGTGTATGATGATAGTGAGTTTAATGAAAGAGCAATGCTTACAACGACTATGGAATACAAGATTGCCCATGAAGGAGTACTTCTATATG
>JAPUES010000214.1 GCA_027492445.1 Sporomusaceae bacterium
CTTGTTATAATACCTCTTTGTGGATAACTCAGGCGTGAATTATGAAATTCACTCAAATATATAGTGATGGTCTTCGTTTTTAATCTGTGTTGAACGATTTAAGACAAAGGACTTTATTATTTAATCTTCTTCTACGCTAAATCCATCAGTACCATTTAGATGATGCCCCCAACCTTGCATGATTGCCATACTGGTCAATTCAAGTATATGTGCAACTGACGGAATTCTAGCTCCACCTCTTGCAGGTTGTAGATGGCCATTAGGTTTGCGCCACATGAATCGATAACCATTTTCTTGATCTCCATCTTCATTACCATATTCATAGCGACAATATTGAAAACAGATTTGCCAACCACTTTCATTAGTTTTTTTCACTTCATTGAGAACTACTACACGAGCTTGTGCCATAAAATAACCTCCTATTAAAAATATATGAGTAACTTATAAGTCAAGATGATTAAATAATATTTTTAAACCTTTAGATTAACACAAATAGCTAACATAGCGGATGGCAAAAAACTTATAGAAGAACCTTAAATATAAAAAAGCAGGAGTAGTTCTCCTGCTCATTATAATCTGTTCAATTTTTAGAAATGCCATCCTTATGCTTCCAAAGTTCCTGTTTGAGATCGTCGATAGTAATCCTTTGTTGTGCGACTGTTTCCTGCAGTTCTTTATGATTTATATGTACGGCCTTCAATTCTCCGAGTGCCTGGTTCTTTAATTCTTTAGTATCATCTAGTTTACTAAGTAAACTCTCATTATTTTGTTTGACCGTAGCTAATTCTAACTTAACTCTATCCAACTCCGCTGATAAGGCTTCATTTTTAGCCTGTAAAGTGGAGTTTTTGTTTTGTTCAATAGTTAGCACGTCCATTGTGGATTTAACCTGTTCTTGAGCTTCGGTGACGTTCTGATTGGCTGTGGTTATTTGTTGTTTAGCATCAACAATCTGAGTTTGTAAATCTGTATTATACTCTTCCAGTTTTACAAATGCTCTCTTGGTTTGAAGTTCATTTTGCTCAGCCTTGTCCTTTTCTTCGATAGCCTTAGATTCATTCTGCTCTGCTGTGGCAACTCGTTGGATGGCAACTTCAATTTCAACATCCGTATTGATTCTGAGTTCATCTAATTGCGCTTTTGTGATTTCTTTTAAATCAAATAACTCTGCTTTGAGTGTCTTAATAGTATCCTCTAATTCGATCTTTGAATCTTGGGCAATTTGCTTTTCATCGGCCCTGTTTTTCGCCATTGATAAGTAAATTTCACTAATGCGTGCTAAATGGGAATCGAGAAGGTTAACATCAGCATCATCAACCATTGTTTCACGGTGTTGTTGTGCATCAAATGCGTTTACAAGCATTTGCAAATACTCACCTGCTTGAAGATTGCTCCCCTTAATTCGATTCTGTAGGTTCTCTTTTTGCTCATCCGTGACCTTGAATGTGTATCCAATTAATTCAGCCATTGTTGTCCCTCCATTATTATTATCGGTAAACTTTGATATATTCATTTTATTGCGGTGTACTGAGTAAACTAGTAATACTTTAGTTTACTTTTACTATCTTCTGTTTTGACTAGCATTTTTCCTTTTTTTATTTTGAATAATTCATTTATTGATTGTCGTTTCATACTCTTTGATTAATCGATCCATAACTGGTCGTGACACCTCGCACAGCTCAGCCATTTTAGTTTTAGTTATCTTTCTTGACATATACTGAGAATAGATTTCATCAAAGCTTGCTGGTAATCTCTTTGCTGCTCGACCTTTATATTTACCTTGCTCCTTAGCCAATTGTATACCTTCTCTCTGGCGTTCTAATAAGTTCTCACGTTCAAAAGTTGCTATTGCACCAATCATAGTTAACATTAGTTTTCCTGTAGGTGTACCAGTATCCAAACCTTCTTTTAAAGAGATAACCTTGACACCTTTCTCACCTAATGCTTCCACAATATCCAATAGATCTTTTGTATTTCTAGCTAATCGGCTGAATGATTCAATATATATGGTATCGCCTTTTCTGGAAAATTTAATCATTGTTTGCAATTGTGGTCTTTCCATGTCTTTACCTGATAACTTTTCGATGAATGTTTCATCAATATTATAAGCCTTCATCATTTCTAATTGTCGGCCTTCATTTTGTTCAAGCGTACTCACTCGAATGTAAGCTATATTTGCCATGCTGCTCATTCCCTTATGCTTTCTAATTGCTGTGAGTACAGAATAACAAAAACTTTCTTATTTATAAATATAAATTCTTAAATTATATATTCATAATGTAAAATTATTAAAAAATAAACTCTATTATTACAAAAAATGATGATTTTTTTATGTAATTTTAGACTATAGTCCAAATTTACATTAATAATTAACTATTCCGTTTATCCATCAACTCTTTAATCCTTGACTCTCTCTGTTCTGCCGTCAATGCGGTTAATTCAATCGGGCCGCCATTTTTGCCTGTGAGCTCAGTACGATCTTTAAACTTCTCTGGGCGCTCTCCCTTCAACATAAACATCAAAAGATTATCGCTATAAACATTTTCATACCCAACAATCTCACCTTGATAGTAAATTGCTTTCTGAGTTCCCTGCACAGCTCTCCGGCGCGCCTCCTCTTCTAACTTATCACAAGCAGATTCGCCAGCGAGTTTAAATAGTTCAGCATAACCAGGCACACCATCAAGCCAATCATAATGAACCTGTCGAGAAACGCCTGCGCTAGATGCTGCTTGAGTAATATTCCCACATTCAGCATAAGCACTAAGAAACGCTTTCTTTTTTATATTGTCAACACTAGTCAAGTCAAGCAGCTCTTTCACAGTCATTCCCCCTTTTTATTTTACCAATATTACCCTATCTGACTTATACTTCCCACCAGAACTATGACAGTTAGGTTTATCAACTCTCATCAGCTTGGCATAATCTTCTTCCTGCTGTTTCTTTCTTCGACTGACACACATACAGTCAACTATAGATTTATTAGCTAATTTACATATACCACCGTTATTATGCTCACATCTGCTATTATCGCAAGTTGTCATGTGCCAGCCTCCCGTTAAATATAAGAAAACCGCTCACAAAATCTGTAAGCGGTTCGCAATTCGTATTTATTTCACGCTATCATAATAACATGGATGAATTGCCTTGTAAATGACATCATTCGGACATTTTGTCAATACCACCGATACCAAATATCAACGCACACATTTCATCTTCAGCAGATCTTAAATCCCTTGAAATAGTTCTTACGTCCACTTTTTCAATTTCTGAAATATCTTCCAATTTCATTTGTTCAAAATAAAACTTAGTTAATGTTCTAAATCGACGTTTATTTATATCAGTTGAATGTTTACAAAAATTCTCAAATACACCTAACATTGTTTTTACATGAATTAACATCACATATGTTCTTGATATAGAATCTCTTACAGAATTAATTGTTATAACCTCATCGACATTATCTTCATTATCAACAAAATCAATTGACGTCCCATAACAAACCGCCTTATCAATATGATCTCTAAAACGACTATAATGTCTTAGGGGTCACGATAGAATTCGGAAATTATAGCACGCTAAGGAATTAATCGATCCTTAGCGTGCTTGCTATTATAAGCAACCTGCTGTTTTACGATAAAAGACTCATCATTAACAATTAATAATTGAGTCCCCTGCTACTGATTGTTCTTTTGACCAGTGGCTCACTCAGTAACAGGGTGGCTCATTTTGAGCGTGAAGGCGGCTCAATACAACGCGTATTGGTGGTCCGCCACAACAGCGAAATATTCGTGTTAATTCGCGTTGAATTCAGCAGGGATTCTGTTGTTTTTAGGGAATAGATAAGTTTGAGTAATTTTGTGAATAATATTTTCAACGAGAACAAAGGTTCCACACAAATTAAGCAGTCTACACGCTCAAAAAGAGCAGCCTTCACTCGCTTGAATAAATTAATACTGAGCAATATCTAATAAGTTTTAAATAACAGGAAGAGGTCGATATAATGCAATACAGAGTAGCAATAGTTGATGATAATACCGATGATATATTTACAATAAAAAGGTTACTGTCAAAAGCAGATAATAAATATATTATATTTGATTATACGAATCCAGAAGAGGCATTACTAGAATTTGCAAATACAAGTATAGATTGTATTTTTTTAGATTATAATTTTCCTGAGATGAATGGACTTGAATTCATACAGAAATTTAGAAATAAACAAAAGAATGATACTCCTATCATTTTATTAACAGGACAAGGAAATGAGCAAATAGCAGCTCTATCCTTTAAAAATGGAGCATTTGATTATATTATAAAGGGTGAAATCACTACTGAATTGTTAAAAATCTCTATAATAAAAGCGATTGAAAAAAGAGATTTTGAAAGAAAAGAAAAAAAATATAATGAATTTATTACAACAATGGTGGATATAATCCCTGTACCTTTGTTCTATAAAGACAAGAATGGGAAATATCTTGGCTGTAATAAATCTTTTGAAAAATTTATTGGTAAAAGCAAAGAAGAAATCATTGGTAAAACTGCATATGAGATATCTAGAATAAATAATGCTAAAAAGTATTCCGATATGGATAACCAATTGCTTAATAATCCAGGAACACAGACCTATGAATATGAATACGAAAATCGTAATAATGAAAAAAAATATGTTGTTTTTAATAAGGTAACCTACAATAATGCCTTGGGAGAAGTGGATGGTATAATCGGAATAATCAACGATATAACAGAAATTAAAATTAAAGAAGCCGAATTAATGGGTAAGACATTTGTAGATGCGTTGACTGGGATATTAAACAGAAGGTATTTTGATGAAAATATTCAGAATGAATGGAATAAATGCATAAGAGAAAATAAATCGCTGGTGCTTATAATGCTGGATATCGATTTATTTAAAAAATACAATGATCATTATGGGCATCAAGAGGGTGACAATTGCCTTAAGAAAGTTGCACAGGAGATAAAAATTTCTCTGTTAAGACCTTCTGATCTAGTGATAAGGTATGGTGGAGAGGAATTTGTTGTAATTCTCCCAGATACAAATATGGAGGGGGCACTAGGGGTTGCAAAGAGAATTAAAGAAAACATCTTACATCTGGCTATAGAACATGAAGCCTCAACGGTTAATAAATTTGTAACCGTGAGCCAAGGGATAGCCAAAATCAATGATAGAAATGACACCATTAATAGTTGTCTTATCACTGCAGATAAAGCACTATATATGGCTAAAGCAAATGGTAGAAATACGATTGAAACATTAGGCTAGAAACATTCAAAAAAATTTTACAAGGGGGTAAGTTTATCTATGGAGAGTACCAGTGAAAAATCATTTGATGTAGCTCATGAGACAAATATTGAAGTACTCAGAAGTGAGATATATAGACTTAGAGAACTTTTGCTTAAACACCCTGAAAAAAATCCATATCATCAATGTCTGGAGCTGAAACCGTTCTTGATGCATTTGTAGAAAATAGCCCGTATTCAATATGTGTGTTAGATAAAACAGGTCTGTTAATACATATAAATCAAGCTGGTAGAGATATGCTTCATATTTTGGACGAAGATGTTGTGGGAAAATATAATGTGCTTGAAGGTAATATCGTGGAAACACAGGGGAAAATGCCACTTGTAAGATTCGTATTTGAAAACGGAAAAAGTGTGAAATTTTCACTAAAATATGACATTGCAAATTAAAAAGAGGGGAGTTGAACTGAATTTATGAATTATAAGTTTGCAGAACTAATTGATATCGCCGAACTTCAAGCTCTTTTAGATAGTTTTTATAGTGCAACGGGAGTTCCATCGGCGGTTCTTGATATTGATGGACAAATACTTACCGCTACGGGCTGGGCGGATATTTGTACAAAATTTCATCGAGTTCATCCTTTGGCTTGTGAAAGATGTCTGGAAAGCGATACTGAGCTTTCCGCTAAACTTGGAAAAGGTACGAAATATAATATTTATCGGTGTAAAAATGGATTAATTGATATTGCTGTTCCTATTGTTCTTGAAGGCGTTCATATCGCGAATTTATTTACAGGTCAATTACTATTGGAAACACCTGATATAGTATATTTTACAAATCAAGCACAGGAATTTGGATTTGATGAATTACTCTACCTTGAGGCATTAAAAAAAGTGAAAATATTTCCAGAAAGTCAAATCATCAAAACATTAGAATTTTTAACAAAATTATCACAATTGATTGCAAAAATGGGACTAGCCAAAAAACAGCAATTAAAAATAAATGAAGAAATATCAAGTTTATTAGAAGTAAAAGCGAATTTAAATCAAAATCTTATGATGGAAAAAGAACAAATGGAATTAAAGACAGAAGAATTGGAAAGGAGCAATAAAGAACTTGATGATTTTGCATATATTTCTTCCCATGATTTACGAGAGCCTTTACGTGGGATTAACAATTATAGTAATTTTCTCATCGAAGACTACTCAGATAAACTTGATGTGGAAGGAAAAAATATGCTCGCCACGATCAGCAAACTTACTGTAAGGCTCGAACAATTTATTGATTCTTTGTTATACTATTCAAGAATTGGAAGGACAGCGATTGTGAAGGAAAATATTTCAGTTAGAGATATTATAAATGAAGTTATTGAGTCACTGGAAATTACTATAAAAGAGAAACCAACCGTTATCACAATTTTAGAGAATCAACCTGTAATTGAGTGCGATAGACGAAGAACGATCGAAATATATATAAATTTGATTTCTAATGCTTTAAAATATAACGATAAAGCAGAAAGATGTATTGACATAGGATATTTGAATAAGAATAAAGACTCAGCTGTACCGATATTGTTTGTTCGAGATAATGGAATAGGTATTGCAGAAGCTCATCTTGAAAAAGTATTTACAATATTTAAAAGATTACACTCTAGAGAGCAATTTGGTGGTGGTACAGGAGCAGGGCTGACCATTGCTAAAAAGTGTGTTGAATTACAACAAGGAAAGATATGGATTGAATCAAAATTAGCCGTGGGTACAACCGTCTATTTTACTGTGGCCTAAAAATAAAACAGATAATTTAAAGGAGAATACAATGGAAAATCAGATCCATAAATTAATTATTTTAGTAGAAGACAGTCCAGAGGATTATGCGGCGACATTACGAGCATTTAAAAAAGTTGGAATGAAAAATGAGGTTATAAGATTTGAAACGGGAGATGAATGTCTGGACTATTTATTTGGAAAAGGTGACTATGAGGGTAAACAAATTGTAATACCAGGTCTTATGATGCTTGACTTAAATTTGCCAGGAACAGATGGAAGAGAAGTATTAAGAATAATAAAATCATCTCCTAAACTTAATAAGATACCTATCGTTGTACTTACAACGTCATCTGATGAAAAAGACATTGAAAGTTGCTATGAGAGTGGAGCCAACAGTTATATTCAAAAGCCCGTGAATTTTGAGGGATTTATAAATGCAATAACAAAATTAAAAGAGTATTGGTTTGAGATTTCTATATTGCCTAAATAAAAGGAACAGAGAATATCTAAAAAGACCCCACTATTGTCAAGTTACGCAGATATCAAAAAACAGGACGATCGTATTCTCTTTGGCGGATCATCCCTTGCACATTTGTGGAAATTATTTTTTGCATGAATGATTCATATGAATTGTTCATCGTTAAGCCACTGATTTATATTTAGCAGTGGCTTAAGT
>JAPUES010000215.1 GCA_027492445.1 Sporomusaceae bacterium
GAAGGTAGAAGCCTTAGTTGTTCTTACTTGGAATCACGAAATTGTTATACATTCTAATTCCGCAAAAAAACAAGCGGAATATTCCGCTTGTAAGATACTGTTGATTCTTTTCTATAAGGTAAACAAATTACTAACCATATTCTTTAGGGTTTTAAATAAACTTGCTTTTTCAATGCTTTTCTGGGCTATTAAATCCACTTTGCCAATCTCTTTTCCATCCTGCATGACAATTAACTCGCCATATTTCTGCCCCTGTTGAATTGGCGCTGCCACCACTTCTTCAGCAACAACTTTCTTTTGCAGATTTTTATTTTGCCCCTTACTAAGAAGTAAGGTTAATTCTTGGGCAGCAATTAACTGGATTTCTATTTCCATTCCTTTCGTAACAGCCAATCGTTCAACCGTTGCCCCAGCTTCTACAATTGGCATAGCAGAATAATTGGCAAAGCCCCAGTCTAAGAGTTTCATACTTTCTCGCAGGTGAGAGCGTGGTTCTGGTGTGGCAAAAACTACAGAAATAAGTCGCAGTCCATCCCGTTTGGCGGTTCCTGCAAAACAATATTGAGCTTCTTGGGTCCAGCCAGTTTTTAAACCATCGGCTCCTTTATACCACCATAATAGTTTATTTGTATTTACGAGCCAGTTTTTCCCCCCACGTAGCCAATATTCTTTAATACTGCATAACTCCATATATAAAGGATGTTTAACTGCTTCCTTAGCGATGAGCGCTGTATCATAAGCACTCATATAGTGCTCAGAAGCCGGTAAGCCATTCACATTTGCAAAATGAGTATCCATAAGCCCTAGGCTCGCTGCTCGCTGGTTCATGGCGTCTACGGCCCCTTGCTCACTGCCATAGATGTGTTCCATTACAGCCACTGCTGCATCATTGGCACTCACTACAGCCACTGCAATCAGCATCTCATGTAAGGTCATTTGTTCACCAGGTTCTAACCAGATTTGCGAACCGCCCTGACGCCAAGAATTTTCAGTCACCGATACAACATCTGTCAAGCTGACTCTGCCTTGCTCTACCGCTTCCACCGCTAATAATAAGGTCATTGACTTTGTTACACTTGCCGGTGGTAAACGTTTGTGAGAATTTCTTTCATATAATATTGTACCATTTCCATCCATCAAAATTGCTGATTGGGCTGCTGTTTCAAGTTCCCCACTAGCTGGTTTCTTATTTTCAGCAGCAAGAGCACTCGGGCAGATACTAGAGAAGACCAATAGAAAAATAATGAAAATCATTATGTTACGATTAGGAATTTGGCCCATCACGAAACACTCCTTTCTTGTTTTTTTTAGCTTATCCAATACTAAAAAGCATTACACTGGAAATTTACAACATAGAAACCTTGGCTTGCGCCAAGCCTTAGTTGCCCTTGCTTGGAATCAAAAAAGTGTATACTTTTTGATTACGCAAAAAAAAGGCTGGTTTTCCCAGCCTAGTATTGTATAAGCTATTTTATTATCACATGGGTTGAAAGCCATTTTTATCAACAATGCCTACGATTAATTTCGTTTTTGGTACAGTAGTTGCACCAATCTCAATGGCATTAGTAATCAATTCCTTCACTTGGGTAAGATGGGTTACATCATTAGCATAAATTATAGCTAAAGGTTGGTCTTTGGCAATGAAGTCACCAATACGGCATTGCAACATAAAACCCGTTGCTAAATCGATTTTTTGTCCTTTGTATTCTCGACCTGCTCCAATGCGCATGGCAGCATAGCCAATTTGGCCAGCGTTTATTTTTTGTACATAACCCTCTTTAGCACTTACTACTGTAATTTTAGTGGCAGCCTGAGGAAATAAACTTCGTTTGACAAGGATGTCCTTGTCTCCCCCTTGGGCAGTAATAAACTCAGTAAATTTATGCAATGCTGTTTTATTGTCAATTGTTTTTCCTAAGATTTCATAACCAGTCTCTACATCTGCCGCCATGCCAGCCATTGTAAGCATATGGGCTCCTAATACCAAACAGACATGACGCAGGGCGGGTTCTCCCCGACCATCTAAAATATCAATAGCTTCCTCTACTTCTAAACTATTACCAATGGCTTGTCCTAAAGGTTCGTCCATACTGCTTAACACAGCTCTTGTTTCCCGTCCCACGAGTTGTCCAATATGCACCATAGTTTCTGCAAGTGTAATGGCATCCTCTATGTTTTTCATAAAAGCTCCATTACCAACCTTTACATCAAGTAAGATTTTATCCGCCCCCGCCGCAATTTTTTTGCTCATAATCGAAGAGGCAATGAGAGGAATACTCTCAATGGTGGCTGTAACATCACGCAATGCATACATTTTACCGTCGGCTGGTGCAATATCAGCACTTTGACCAATGACTGCAAGCTGATGTTTTTGCAACATCTCAATAAATTTTGTTTCGGGTAAAGTGGTTTTAAAGCCAGGGATGGATTCTAATTTATCTATGGTACCACCTGTAAAACCAAGGCAACGACCAGACATTTTGGCTACTGGCACACCAGCGGCTGCTACCATGGGGGCTAATATCAGAGTTGTTGTATCTGCTACCCCGCCAGTACTATGTTTGTCCACTTTAATTCCTGGCACAGCACTTAAATCTACCATTTTACCTGATCTGGCCATCGCCATAGTTAATGCTGCCGTTTCTTCCATAGTCATTCCCTTGAGAAAGATGGCCATGAGCCAGGCTGCCATTTGATAATCAGGCACCTCATCTTGTGTATAGCCCTGAATCATAAAATTAATTTCTTGTTCATTTAACGGCAATCCATCACGTTTTTTAGCAATAATATCTAATATTCTCATGTTATTACCTCAAAATTTCTTGTAAAAAGCTCTGCCCATGAGGTAGAGTTTTAATTTTAAAATTGTCAGCAATGGTGGCCGCAAGATCTGCAAAGGTCTTGCGTATCCCAAGATTAACGCTAGGACAACCCTTATAATACGCCAATAAGGGAACATATTCTCTAGTATGATCCGAACCAGGTACCGTAGGGTCACAACCATGATCGGCTGTAATCAATAAGAGGTCGGTAGCTGCTAACTCTTGCAGTAAAATTGCTAATTGTCCATCGACTCGTTCTAAGGCTTTTCCATAGCCTCGCGCATCATTTCGATGCCCATATCCACTATCAAATTCCACTAAATTCACCATGATTAGACCACTTTCTGAGGAGTGGGTAAGTAAATGTAACAGAGTCTCCATACCATGGTCATTCGAGGTTGTGGAGAAGGATTGCGTTAGTCCTTGTCCTGCAAAAATATCCGATATTTTCCCTACACCTGTAACGTTATAGCCAGCTTCCTTCATATGATCAAGAATGGTGGGTGTAAGAGGCGCTAAGCTATAGTCATGCCGATTGGCAGTACGTTTAAATTGACCAGGAGTACCAATAAATGGACGGGCAATGATTCTGCCGACAGCGTGTTGACCAACGCAAACCTTTTCCCTTGCAATCTTACACATTTCATAAAGTTCTGCCAAGGGAATCACATCTTCATGTGCAGCAATTTGAAAAACACTATCTCCCGAGGTATAAACAATGGGCTCACCTGTTTCCATGTGCTTCGGTCCAAGTTCATCAATTATTTCTGTTCCCGATGCTGCTTTATTACCTAAAATAGTACGGCCTGTATATTGAATAAAAAGTTCAATCACTTCTGGCGGAAAACCATTAGGATAGAGAGGAAAACTTTTAAACAAAGGACAACCAGCCATTTCCCAATGCCCAGTTGTTGTATCTTTTCCCTTTGATATTTCCGCCATTTTACCATAACTACCGATTGGTTGGTGAAGTTTTTCAACACCATCGATTTGTTCAATCGAGCCAAGTCCCATACTTGCCATGGTTGGCAGGAATAACCCGCCTTGAGAACGAGCAATATTCACTAGGGTATTTGCCCCATAATCCCCATACTCGGCGGCATCAGGCAAAACTCCGATTCCTACACTATCTAATATTATTACAATGACTCGTTTGAACATAACGTAAGCTCCTTACCATAATATACTTGTCTGTTCATATATTATGCTCGCGGGTGACTTTTATCATACACTTCCTTCAAGCGATTATTGGTAACATGAGTATAAATCTGCGTAGTTGAAATATCCGCATGACCAAGCATTTCTTGTACCGAGCGTAAATCTGCACCATTTTCTAGCAAATGAGTTGCAAAGGAATGGCGCAAGGTATGAGGAGTAATTTCTTTTTTAATATCCGCTTCCTGTGCATACTTTTTAATGATTTTCCAGAAGCCTTGGCGCGTGAGTCGTTTGCCATGATGATTGACAAATAGAGAGGCTTCATTATAAGTACGTATTAATTTCGAACGTCCTCGGCTCAAATAATCCTGCACGCACTTAACTGCAATTCCCCCTAAGGGAACAATACGTTCTTTAGCGCCTTTACCATAGCATTTTATGTAGCCCATTTCTAAATTAGCATCGGAAATATTGAGAGAAATCAATTCAGAAACGCGAATACCTGTTGCATATAACAGTTCTAACATAGCCTTATCTCTAAGACCGGTCGGCAATAAACCGCTAGGTTGTTTGAGCAGTTCTTCAACCTCGGTAATGGTAAGTACTTTCGGTAATTTTTTTTCTAGTTTAGGCGACTCAAGATTGGCAGCAGGATCACTTTCTAAATAGCTTTCACGAACCAAATACTGATAAAAAGATTTTATAGCAGCCAGGTTACGTGAAATGGTAGACACAGCCCTCCCTTTTGATTGAAGACTACTTAAATAACTCATAATTGTGGTATGACTAGAGTCTTTTAGAATTTCCATGTTACCATCTTGCAAATACAATTGAAATTGATGTAAGTCCCGTCCATAAGATTCTAAAGTATTTTGCGCCAAACCGCGTTCAACTTCAAGATAGTTAATAAACCCATTAACATAACTTTCCATTTTCATCACCTTTTCCCCCGATTTACCGACCATAAGTAAAAGACGCTTTTTACTAGTTAATTCCACATAATATTCAATTTTCCTCTCTTGAATAAACAAAATCTTACTTTTTTTTTATAAACTTGGATTAGCTTCTGTTTAGTATTGTAGCCGTCACTCTCAGAGGTTTTTCTAACAACTGTTCCTCCCGAATCTTAGGTTCAGGATACTGAAAATACCATAATATACTTAGTAACTGGGGTAAAATATAAAACAAAATAATCGCTAACATAATAACCTTACAATACAATTTAACCTTAGTAACTATACTACGTCCTGAGAAAGTGACTACCATTTACCCACCCCACTTTCGAACTGACTTAACCTAATATCATATTATGTGGGTCGTTTTTTTTTATGCCTATAAACGCTTCTCATTCCTATTCTTTACTTTTTAAGCACAAAAAAAGCAGACAAGAAAAGCCTGCTCAAAACCAAATATGGTAAAACCTAACCTTTTACTAATAAAGTTGCCACTAATTTCATAAAAACTGGAGAAATGTAAACCTCTAACAAGGATGCAAACAGCACTACAACTAACATAGCTATACTGATGATAGAGTACCCTACTGCTTCATACCATAAATTAATGTTACTATATGTTTTGCGTCGTACTAACATCAAGGAAAAGCGAGTTGCAGATACGCCCATCACAAGAATAGCGGGTATTGCAAAAAAATTATGGGGTAATACGGATGCAAAAGCAAACAGTAAGCCGCGCATTACATATTCATTTACTAAAAACCCTACGGTAAAGCCAATAATAAAGCCTCTAATAAACAAAATTAATAATACAAAAGGGATGCCTACTATAGTAAATCCTAAAATCCACATTAACAGGATGGACTTCCCATTCGTAAACATAACGGAGGTTATCATGTTTTCACTCGTTGTATTTATTCCTCCATCTTGGGTAAGTCCTGTAAAAAAAATATGTAAGTAGCCAATCAGTTGACTTTTCTGTTCATCAGGTAATGTTTTGACTGCCAGTGCGCCCACTACTACACCAATAATAAAAATAAGTATAATAAAAAAATAGGAAACAATATTCGCCTTAAAGTATCCACTTATTCTTTGCCGAAAATAAGCCAGCATGCAACCGTCCTCCCTGTCCCTTCTCTTACAATGTATGCAGGACAGCTTGGATTTAAGCCTACTTATTTATCTATTTCTTTACAGTTCTGCTAATAATAAGGCTAACATACTTTTACTATCATTGATTCTACCATCCAGAATCATCTTCTTTACCTCTTCTTTGGTATAAATCTCTACATTTAAAAATTCATCTTCATCAAGATTTTGTTTGGCAAAGGTTAAATTCTCGGCGATATAGAGATGAATTATCTCATCCGTAAAACCAGGCGTTGTATAAATAGAACTTAGTTTTTGTAATGTTTTTGCTACATAGCCAGTTTCTTCTTCTAGTTCACGAAGTGCACATTCCTCTGGTTTTTCACCTTTATCTAGCTTACCCGCAGGAATTTCTAGGAGTGCCTTGCCAGTAGCATAACGGTATTGACGAACCAAAATTATTTTTCCGCCTTCGGTTATCGGTACAACGGCGACGGCCCCTGGATGTTTAATATACTCTCGCTCCCCTTCTTTGCCATTGGGAAGTTCAACCTTATCCGAATATACTTTAAGTAAATTCCCATCAAAAACTAGCTTTGAACTTAGTTCTTTTTCTATTAGTGAATTCATATCATTACCTCCCATTCTAAATCAGAACCATTTCATAATTATATTTTACCTTACAAAAACCCATAAAACCAGTTGATTCTGGTTTTATGGGTAGAAGTCTTACCTTTATGCGCGCATTTCTAAACGCAGTTTATCCGCAACCATGGCCATAAACTCTGAATTGGTAGGTTTACCTTTTTCTAATTTAACAGTATAGGAAAATAACCGATTAATCATATCCATATTGCCACGACCCCAGGCCACTTCAATGGCATGTCGAATGGCTCTTTCTACTCGACTTGGCGTCGTAGAATATTTATCAGCAATTCTTGGATATAAGACCTTGGTTACAGCACCTAACAATTCCATTTCCTCAATAATCATCATAATAGCATCACGTAAATATTGATATCCTTTAATGTGAGCTGGTATACCAATTTCGCGAATAATATTAGTTACTTCTACATCAACAGGCCGTGCCTTAATTGCTTGGGCAACGACAGGGCGCTGCATGGTAATGGTAGTAGCCAATTGTCTTATTCTGCTAGCCAACACATCAATATTAAAGGGTTTTAATATATAATAATCAGCGCCTAATTCCACTACACGCTGAGTAATATTCTCCTGCCCAAATGCTGTTAGCATAATCACTTTTGGTCGTCTGCCGCTGAGGCTATTAAGGCGTTCTAAAACACCAATGCCATCAAGATGGGGCATAATGATATCAAGAATTACGATATCAGGACTTTTTTCTTCAATAATGGTAAGTATTTGCTCACCATTATATGCGACACCAACCAATTCAAAATCACTTTGTCCAGTAAGATACTCCTGAATCAGGTTTACGAATTCTCGATTGTCATCTGCAATCGCAACTTTGATTGTCTCTCTAATCACGTAATATCCTCTCCCTACAATTTGTAAAAATTTTTCTTCTTATTACTCATTCGACAAACGAGCCTAATTACCTTTAATTTTGGTAAAAAAATACATATTTTGTTTATTTTTTTTAAGGAACCAGACAGTATAACACTTTCCGATTCCAAGTAAGGGCAACTAAGGCT
>JAPUES010000216.1 GCA_027492445.1 Sporomusaceae bacterium
GAAAAACATTTCCCGCTTAAGGGAAGAAGATGTATATCTATTTCATGAAGGTAGTCACTCTCGTAGCTATCAGTTGCTAGAATCTCATGTCATCTGCCAAAAAGATAGTTGTTTATGAAGCTCATTTAGGCTCTTGGCGACGTAGTGGAGATAATGAGCTTCTAACCCACCGTGAATTGTGGGTTAGATCCATATTGAAAAGATGCCTTGGGATTATAGTCAAAGCATTATTTGCTGGTTACTATTTCCCCATTAGCAACGATATTTTAAAGTGCACACAATAGTTGCAATGGATCATATCATAGGCAACTACGGGACAAAAAACAACTAGAATATAAACTATGATAATAGTTTTAATAGTGGGGGGAGTTAATATGCACAAAAAGAAGTGTGTAGCCATGTTGCTAGCAGGCGGTCAGGGCAGCCGTCTGGGAGTTTTAACACAAAAAGTAGCAAAACCTGCAGTACCCTTTGGTGGTAAGTATCGTATTATTGATTTTCCTTTGAGCAATTGCTATAACTCAGGCATTGATACAGTAGGGGTGTTAACCCAATACAAACCACTAGCGCTCAATAGTTATATTGGTATTGGTAGTGCCTGGGATTTAGATAGAATCAATGGTGGCGTTTATGTATTACCGCCTTTTGTGAAGGAAAAGGGTGGGGAGTGGTATAAAGGTACAGCAGATGCTATTTGTCAGAACATTAATTTTATTGATCGCTTTAACCCAGAGTACGTGTTGATTTTGTCGGGTGATCATATTTACAAGATGGATTATTCTACAATGCTAGAATTTCACCAAGAAAAAAAAGCGGATGTTACCATTGGCGTCATTGAAGTGCCGTGGGATGAAGCTAGTCGCTTTGGCATTATGAGTAGTGATGAAAATCACCATATTACTCAATTTGATGAAAAACCTGCTGAACCAAAGAGTAATCAAGCTTCCATGGGGATTTATATCTTCAGTTGGCCAATTCTTAGAAAGTTTCTCTTAGAAGATGAGCAAGATGCTAGTTCGAGTCATGATTTTGGTCATGATATTATTCCTAAGCTATTAAGCCTGAGTTATAATCTAGTTGCTTATCCTTTTGAGGGCTACTGGAAAGATGTCGGCACAATCGAAAGTCTTTGGCAGGCAAATATGGATTTGCTAGATGAAAAATCAGAACTAGATATGTATGATTCTAGCTGGCGTATCTACTCTGCCAATCCGCCAAGACCACCGCATTTTACAGCGGCTACGGCTAAGATAAAAAGCTCCATTATTAGTGAAGGCTGTCTCGTTTTTGGTGAAGTCAATAACTCTGTTATTTTCCCTGATGTATATATTGGGAAGGGGGCAGTTGTTAAAAATTCCGTTGTTATGGCAGGGGCTCATATTGAAGACAATGTGGTAATCGATCGAACGATTGTTGGGCGTAAAGCAATCATCAAGCAAGGGGCTACCGTGGCGACCACCCAAGAAGAAGGTGAAAAGAATATCTTGGTAGTGGCTGCTGATGTCATCATACCTCCACATGCTACAATTACAACGAGTGTTTGCTGCCCTAGCAAAGAAAATCTTTGTGAAAAGGGGGAAGAGTAGTTATGTTGGGTGAGTTAATGGGAATTATCAATCTTAGTGAGTCAGAGGAATATTTAGGTGATCTTAGTCGCTCCCGTCCGTTAGCTGCTGTTCCATTTGCCGGTCGTTATCGTTTGATTGATTTTGTATTATCCAATATGGTTAATTCAGGGGTTTCCAATGTGGGGATATTTATTCAGCATAAATATCGTTCTCTAATGGATCATTTGCGTTCAGGAAAAGAATGGGACTTGGCGCGTAAACGGGATGGGTTATTTATTCTCCCACCAGCTTATACGAAAACGCCCATGCAAATACATCGGGGTGATGTGGAGAATTTTTATAGCAATTTGGATTATATCTCCAAGAGTAGACAAAAATATGTTGTCATCGCAGGTCCCGAGATGGTAAGTAATTTGGACTATCGACAAGCACTGGCCTTTCATAAGGAAACCGGAGCTGAAATTACTGTTTTGTATACGAGAGCGAATTGTAGTACACATGATTGTGTGCGATCGAGCGTTCTAGATGTAGAGCAAGATGGCCGAGTGACTGAAATGAAAGAATATCAGGCACTAGGTGAATATCAAAATGTATCAATGAAAACATTTATTATGGAAAGAAAATTATTGATAGAGTTGGTTAATGCTTGCATTGCCCGCGGGGACTATGACTTTATTAAGCACTGTATCATTAAAAATATTAGTAAGTATAAAGTATATGGTTATCATCATCATGGCTATGTGGCGCGCATTAGTTCTCTGCGCAGCTATTTTCAACATAGCATGGATTTACTTAATCCTCATATTTGGAAAGAATTATTCTTTAAATCCGGTCTTGTGTATACCAAGGTTAAAGATGAACCACCAGCCAAGTATATGAGTGACGCTGAGGTTGCCAATTCCCTCATTGCTACAGGATGTTTTATTGAGGGGCAAGTAGAAAATAGTATTTTATTTCGTGGTGTAAAAGTGCATAAAGGGGCACAGATTAAAAATAGTATTATCATGCAAAAATGTGAAATCGGTCCGAATGTAATACTAGATCATGTGATTTGTGACAAAGATGTGTTTATTTCCAGCAATAAACAGTTAAAGGGAGAAGATAAATATCCGATTGTAATAAGGAAAGGACAGGTGATTTAAGTTATGTTAAAAGTGTTATTTGTTGCTGCTGAAGCAGTTCCCTTTGTAAAAACAGGCGGTCTTGGTGATGTAATTGGCTCATTGCCAAAAGAACTACAGCAACAAGGGGTAGACGCACGAGTAATGTTGCCTAATTACCAAGACATACCAGCGGAATATAAACAACAAATGGTGCTTAAAAACAAGTTTGTTGTGGATGTGGGCTGGCGGAAAAAATATTGTGGTGTTCTTGAATTTGAATACCAAGGTATAACTTTTTATTTCATTGATAATGAATATTATTTTAAAAGACATGGCTTCTATGGCTATGATGATGATGCGGAGCGATTTGGATTCTTTTGTCGCGGTGTACTCGAGTCTTTAAATAAAATTGATTTTATGCCGGATGTACTTCATTGCCATGATTGGCACACTGGTATGGTAAGTGTGCTATTCGATGCCAATTATCGTGAGCTTCCAGAATATGAACATTTGAAAACGCTGTTTACGGTACATAATTTACGGTATCAAGGAGTATTCCCTAAAACCATATTGCATGATGTTTTAGGCTTGGGCTGGGAATACTTCACTCCTGAGGGCGTGGAATTTAATAATACGGTCAACTTTATGAAAGGTGGGCTAGCCTATTCAGATATGATTTCCACAGTTAGCCGTACCTATTCCCAGGAAATTCAAGATCCTTACTTTGGGGAAATGCTTGATGGATTCTTGCGTAAGCGCCAAGATGATTTAGTTGGGATTATAAATGGTATAGATTATGAAGTGTATGACCCGGCGCGAGATGACAAAATTTGGGCTAACTATGATGTAAATTCTATTTCAGACAAAACAAAGAATAAATTAGAACTGCAAAAACAGCTAGGTCTAGTGGTCGATGCTGATATACCAGTAGTTGCTATCGTTTCTCGCTTAGTGGGCCCTAAAGGTATGGCCTTAATCGAAGGTATCTTAGTGGATATGATTAAACGAATGTCCATTGATAACCATAATGCTCAGCTGGTGATTTTAGGGACAGGGGAAGCACGCTACGAAAATTTCTTTAAGTATATGGCTTGGCAGTATCCAGGGAAGATATCAGCAAATATTTTGTTTGATGATGCACTAGCTCGCCAAATCTATGCGGGTGCAGATATGTTCTTAATGCCATCCTTATATGAACCTTGCGGCATTGGGCAGTTGATTGCCATGCGGTATGGTTGTATCCCCGTTGTACGGGAAACGGGTGGTTTAAAAGATACAGTCCAATCATATAATAAGGAAGAGGGCAGTGGTAATGGTTTTACCTTTGTGAATTACAATGCCCATGAGATGTCAGATACGGTGCAGCAAGCATTGGTAGTATATAGCAATAAAGAAGAATGGGAAAAAGTAATAAAGAATGCTATGAATAGCGATTATAGTTGGCAGCAGTCCGCTAAGCAGTATCAAGAAATTTATAAGAAAATGCTTGGGTAGAATTTCTAAGCTCAAGGAGATATAAGGGGATTCTTAACAGGAATCCCCTTGTATTTCTTTTACGGAATCAGAAAGTATAAGACTTTCTTGATTCCAAGCAAGGGCAACTAAGGCTTGGCTGAGGCCAAGTTTTCTATGTAGTATAAGCCGAAAGTGAGGGAATAGTATGAACCCAAAAGGTATTATTCATGATTCGCAAATGGAATTTTTTCGCAGCCCCTTTGGGGCTGTTTGTTGCAATGAAGAGCTATTACTGCGTCTAAAATTCGAGGAACCAACTGAGCCCGAGGATGTTGTGCTAAGAATATGGCGAGAGGGCAGTGGCGAAGAGTTAATTCGGATGGAACAAGAACAGGAAGAGCCCCTTATCTATAGTGCCCATTTTAATGTAAGTGAAAGACCTGGGGTAGTATGGTATTACTTTATTATTACCATACAGAATAAGAATTATTATTATGGAAATTCAATGGATATGTTAGGGGGAATCGGTGGACTGTACGAAACCGTACCACCGGCCTATCAAATTACCATATTTAAAGAGGGAGCCATTACGCCGGATTGGTTTAAAGCAGGAATCATATATCAGATATTTCCTGATCGCTTTTATAATGGCATAGGGGAAGTCTTACATCCTAAAAAAGATAGTGTGATTCATGGACAATGGAGCAATAATCCTTATTATGTGCGTGATGCTGACACAGGAAGAATTGTAGCGTATGATTTTTTTGGCGGTAATTTGCAAGGTATTATTGAAAAACTGCCGTACTTACAAGAACTCGGTATCAGTGTTATTTATTGTAATCCTATCTTTGCTTCCGCAAGTAATCATCGCTACGATACAGGGGATTATAAAACAGTGGATACGATGCTTGGCGATAATGAAACCTTTACTCAGCTATGTGCGAAAGGAAAAGAATATGGTATTTCTATCATCTTAGATGGTGTATTTAGTCATACTGGCAGTGATAGCATTTACTTTAATCGAGATGGAAACTATCCTGAGATTGGGGCCTATCAATCTCAGCAATCACCCTATTATAAATGGTATCGGTTTTCCAAGCACCCAGATGACTATGAGTCTTGGTGGGGCATTGATACTTTGCCTAATGTCGAGGAAAATGAACCTTCTTATATTGATTATATTATTGAAGGGAAAGACAGTGTCATCAAGCACTGGTTAAAACTAGGGGCAAAGGGCTGGCGTCTTGATGTAGCCGATGAACTGCCTGATTCTTTTATTAAGAAAATTTATAAAACGATGAAGGATGTCGATGAAGATAGTATCTTGCTTGGGGAAGTGTGGGAAGATGCGTCGCGAAAAGAAAGCTATGGAAAGCTCAGAGAATATCTGCAGGGAGAAGAAATGGATTCGGTGATGAATTATCCATTTCGCAAAATAACCCTAGAGTTTTTCCTTGGTAGCATAAATGCTCAAGGCGTTCATCGTGAGCTAATGAGCCTTGCTGAAAATTACCCCATCCAAAACTTCTATGCGATGATGAACTTAATTGGTAGTCATGATGTACCGAGGGTGCTGACGCTCTTAGGTGAAGCGCCTTTAGAAGGGCTGACTGTTGCCCAGCAGGCAAAGTATCGTTTGCCTGCGGAAAAACAGCAACTAGGCATTGCCCGTTTAAAGATGCTCGTCCTATGGCAGATGACCTTCCCAGGTGTACCCTCTATTTACTATGGGGATGAAGCTGGTGTGGAAGGTTTTAAAGATCCTTATAATCGAGGAACCTATCCGTGGGGAAGAGAAAATCAAGAGTTATTACTGTGGTATAAACAAATTATTGGTCTAAGGAATAAATATGATGTTTTTAAAACAGGTAAGTGGATTTCCATTCCTGCTCAGGAGGACGTATATGCTTATGTTCGCACGATCACCAATGGTCAGGATGTTTTTGGGAATCCAAAACAAGATAATACTGCAGTTGTGTTATTAAACCGTAGCAACCGTCCAATCACAGTGCAATTGCCAGTAAGAGATTGGTGCTATGGTATTATGTTAGATCTTTTAAATGAGAACCGAGAAGTTAAGATTTTTAATGGCGTGCTGACGATTTGCCTGCAGCCATTAGAAGGCAAAGTTTTACTACAACTAGAGAAAGCTGCCTTTCCTAGACAAGCAGGAATCCTTATGCATCCAACTTCCCTCCCTTCTAAATATGGGGTTGGAGATTTAGGGGATGAGGCCTATGAATTTATTGATTTTCTCCATGGAAGTAAACAAAAGCTGTGGCAAATACTACCCTTGAATCCAGTAGGGTATGGCAATTCTCCCTATCAATGTTTATCTGCTTTTGCTGGTAATCATTTGCTTATATCCATCGATAAATTAGTTAGCAAGGGACTATTGCAGGCAAAGGATATTAAAACCCTTCCTACATTTAATAAAAATAGAGTGGAGTTTGATAAGGTCAAAGTATACAAAGAAAAACTGCTGCGCTTAGCCTTTGTGAACTTTAATACACAAGAGGTACCGGCTGCTTATCAGGATTTTCTTAATGAAAATGAGTTCTGGCTTACGGATTATGCTTTGTTCATGGCCTTGCGGCTGCATTTTGAGGGGCAATCTTGGAATTTATGGCCCAAGGAAGTGAGTGGCAGACAAGGGCAGGAACTAGAAAAATACAAAGTTTGCTTAGCCGAGGAAATTGCCTATCATACATTCCTCCAATATATATTTGCTAGCCAATGGCAAGAAGTAAAAGACTATGCTGGGAAATATGAGATTGCAATTGTTGGTGATATACCAATTTTTGTAGCTCATGATAGTAGTGATGTATGGGCCAATCAGCATTTGTTTGATCTTGATAGCAAAGGTGATCCAAGAACGGTGGCAGGTGTTCCCCCAGATTATTTCTGTGCAACAGGTCAGCACTGGGGAAATCCTCACTATCATTGGAACGACATGGCTAAAGATGATTATCAATGGTGGCGACAACGTCTACAAGCCTTACTAAAATTAGTAGATATTATTCGTTTAGATCATTTTCGCGGTTTTGAAGCATTTTGGGAGATACCAGGAAAAGCCAAGACGGCAGAAAACGGTCGGTGGGTAAAGGGACCTGGCGCCCAGTTTTTTAGTGTGCTAGAAAAATATTTTGACGGCCTGCCTATTATTGTGGAAGATTTAGGAGTTATTACGCCACAGGTGGATGATCTTAAACATCAATTCTATTTCCCAGGGATTAAGGTACTACATTTTGCCATTGATTATAGTGAAAATCAACAAACGGCAACACTTTGCTGTGAAAAGAATAGTGTCCTCTATACTGGTACCCATGATAATGATACAACCCAAGGCTGGTATGAAAAATTACGGGCACAAGATCCGAAGAGGGCAAAATGTATCGAAAAACTACTAACGAATCATCTAGGGGCTAGTAGTAAAGGAGAATCCGATAGTTGGAGGCTAATTGAATTTACTTATGGAAGTAATGCGAATACTCTAATTGTGCCTATGCAAGATATATTGTGCCTTGGCAGTGAAGCTAGAATGAATTTGCC
>JAPUES010000217.1 GCA_027492445.1 Sporomusaceae bacterium
AATAACATGAACCCGCCGCTTGGGCTTTACAAAGAAAGGACGCGTAGCGTTTTTTAAAATATACAAGAAGTATATTGACAGTGGATGAATGTCTTTGGTATAATTAAAAAAGTTACATATTGCAAGTTTCAATGAATAGGAAGAGTATATATATAAAGAGGTTTACAGCGAGCCAATGCTAGTGGAAGTTTGGCAATACTCGGTATATAGAATGGGCCTAGGAGATACAGTCCGATCCTAGATTAGGGGTAGGCGCTGTCGGGATTTTTCTCCCGTTATGTAGAAAGAAAGTATAACATGTTTTATACTTTAGTATTCGTTAGGCTACAAAGGTAGCTTAACAGGGTGGTACAGCGAAAGTAACCTTTCGTCCCAAATTTGCGGGATGGAAGGTTTTTATATTTTTATAATGGGAAGGGGAATAATTATGAGTAAGTGTAAGAAGAATTTTTTAACAGAAGCTGAGATTCCGCGCAAGTGGTATAATATTCAGGCTGATATGCCTAATAAGCTAGCGCCATCACTTCATCCTGGCACTAAGGAGCCATTAGAACTTGAGGATATGACCTCTATTTTTCCCTTAGAATTGATTAAACAAGAAGTCAGTCAAGAACGATGGATTGATATCCCAGAGGAAGTTATCGAAAAATACCGTATTTGGCGTCCTACTCCCTTAATTCGTGCCTATGAACTGGAAAAAGCTTTGGATACACCAGCAAAAATTTACTACAAATATGAAGGCGTCAGCCCGGCTGGTAGCCATAAAGCTAATACTGCCATTCCTCAGGTTTATTACAACAAGGAAGCTGGCATTACACGCTTAACAACAGAAACAGGTGCTGGACAGTGGGGTAGTGCTGTTAGCTTAGCTTGTAAGATGTATGATTTAGAATGTAATGTATATATGGTAAAGGTAAGCTACGAGCAAAAACCATACCGTCGTTCCTTTATGCAAATTTATGGTGCTAATGTTATTCCTAGTCCTTCTAATACAACAGACGCAGGACGGAATCTACTAGCCATTGATCCTAATTCTACAGGTAGCTTAGGGATTGCCATTTCGGAAGCCGTAGAGATGGCTATGCTGAGAAAGGATACTAACTATGCCCTTGGCAGTGTAATGAACCATGTTATCCTGCATCAGACCGTTATCGGCCTAGAATGCAAAACTCAATTGGAAAAACTTGGTGATTACCCTGATGTAGTTGTAGGTTGCTGCGGTGGCGGCAGTAATTTTGCAGGGATAGCTTTTCCTTTCTTGCAAGATAAATTTAAAGGCAATAAGGTTCGGGCTGTTGCTGTGGAACCAACAGCGTGCCCTACGTTGACGAAGGGCGTATTTGCCTATGATTATGGTGATTTGGGTCAACTTACACCACTTAGCAAAATGTATACCTTAGGTAGCGGTTTTATGCCTTCAGGCATACATGCAGGCGGCCTAAGATATCATGGTGAGTCACCTATCGTGAGTCAACTTTATCATGATGGCTTTATTGAAGCTGCGGCCTATAATCAACGAGAAACTTTCGAGGCTGCTATCTTATTTGCAAAAACAGAAAGTATTATTCCTGCCCCTGAATCAGCACATGCCATTAAAGGTGCTATTGTAGAGGCCCTCAAGGCCAAAGAAGCAGGAGAAAGCAAAACAATACTCTTCTGCTTATCTGGACATGGACATTTTGACATGACAGCATATGATAACTATCTAGCTGGAAGATTAGAAGATGTGCCTTGTGATGAGGAAGAACTGAAACGTAGTCTTGCAAATCTACCTAACATTTAAGCGTTAAGAGGAATCACCAATCTCAATTGGTGATTCCTTTTTATTTTTGAGAATATGGAATTTTTATTCTGCAAAATGGTATAATTATAAAAGAAGTAATATATGGAGGTGCTTACTGTTGGCAATCATGGAGGGCGCTGAGCCGTTTTTTTTGCCAGGGGATGACCGTGGCGTTTTATTGATACATGGTTTTACGGGATCTCCTGCGGAAATGGGACTGCTAGGAGAATCTTTGCATAAAGAAGGGTATACTGTCATAGCACCTCGTTTGTGCGGACATGGGACAAGTGTAGAAGAAATGGCCAATACAAAATGGCCTCATTGGTATAGCAGTGTGGAAGATGCTTATCATATACTAAAAGGCATCTGCAGCAGCATAGCAGTCGTTGGACTTTCCATGGGCGGACTGCTGGCTTTAAAATTAGGAAGGGAATACCAGATTGAGAAAGTTGTTTCCCTAAGTACGGCACTGTTTATTTCGGATAAACGACTACATATGCTGCCCCTATATCGAATGTTTCGTGATTATGCTCCGAAAAAACGTAAAAAATATGCGGATATTCCCGAAAAATATACCGTATGCTATGATCTTACTCCACTACGTTGTGTCGGCAGTCTGTTAGAATTAATTCAGCAGGTAGATGAACTATTGCCGACAGTGACATCCGATCTTCTTATTATGCAAGGGCGGCAAGATCATACTATACAGCCACGCAGTGCTCAGTATATTTATGACAGGGTTTCCAGTAAAGAAAAGAAAATAGTATGGCTAGAAGATTCTGGACATGTGATTACCATTGACATAGAACGAGAACAGGTCTTTAGAGAAGTGTCTAAATTTTTGAGGAATCAGGATACAAAGGGAGATTGAGGTCAATGAAGGAACCAATCAATCAGTGGTGTTTTGGCTGTGGTAAGGAAAATCCTATTGGTTTACACCTAGCCTTTATTGAAAAAGAAGATAGCTATACTACAACATTTACACCAGGACTTCAGCACCAAGGGTATGACGGCATTATGCATGGCGGGCTAGTTAGTACGTTGCTCGATGAAGTAATGGCTGGCTATCTTCATGCCAAAGGTTTCAATGCTGTGACGGCTCGGCTGGATATACGCTTTCGTCAGCCAACACCCATTGGGCAGACATTACAGGTAGTAGCAAAGATAACAGGTAAACGTGGCAATATGTACGAGGTAGTTGGCGAGATTACACTGCCAGATGGTACCGTTACCGCTCATGGTAAAGCCACCGTAGCAGTTTTGGAGGATGTAGCAACATGATGTTAAAAGAAAAAATCTTAGAATTTATGCGCAAAGAAGCATACAAGCCATTGACCTCAGAAGACTTAGCTGAGGAAATGGATTTAAAAGGCACAGAACTAAGTGAACTCTGGAAAGTGCTTTCAGAACTTGAAAAAAATGCGGATATCATTAAGACTAGATATGATAAATATGGTGTACCAGAACGCATGAATTTATTAGTCGGGAAATTAAGCGCTAGTAATAAAGGTTATGGTTTTGTTATTCCTGATAAAATAAAATTCCCTAATGAGACCGATGTCTTTATTCCCCCAGATGTTATGATGACAGCCATGCATCATGATCGTGTAGTCGTTCGGGTTCATTGCCAGAGTGGTCATGGTAAATCACGGGATGGAGAAATCATTCGCATTGTGGAAAGAGCCAATCCACGCATTGTAGGGACCTTTGAAGCAAGCCGTAATTTTGGCTTTGTGACGCCTGATGACCTGCGTTTAGGACAAGATATTTTTATTCCCAAGGATGAAAAAAATGTTGTAAAAAATGGCAGTAAGGTTGTTGTGGAGATTACCAAATGGCCAGAAAAAAACCGCAGTGCCGAGGGAAAAATTATTGAGGTCTTAGGCAGTAAAGGTGATACGGGAATTGAAATTCTGTCGATTATTAAAAGACATAATTTGCCTATTGAATTTCCTGTTGAGGTTGAGGAAGCAGCCAAGAAGGCACCAGCGGCCATTAGTGAAGAAGAAATTGCAGGCCGACGTGATTTAAGACACTTGCCAATTGTTACTATTGATGGAGAAGATGCTAAAGACTTAGATGATGGTGTTTACGTAGAGAGGCTAAAGAATGGCAACTATCTTCTTGGTGTTTATATAGCGGATGTAAGTCATTATGTCAGGGAAAATACAGTTCTTGATACAGAGGCTCGGGAGCGGGGGACAAGTGTCTATTTAGTGGACCGGGTACTGCCAATGTTACCTAGGCGTTTATCAAATGGCATCTGTAGCTTAAATGCCGGCGAAGATCGACTGGCCATGTCTGCCCATATGGAAATTGACCATGAAGGAAAAGTCGTTGCCTACGAAATATTCCCGAGCGTCATTCGCGTTATAAAACGGTATTCTTATACTGTAGTACGCAAGATTCTAGTCGAACATGATGAAGCCTTGCTTGCTGACAACCAAGACTTACTCAAGCAATTAGAAAATATGGAGCGCTTGTGCCGTATTTTACGCGAAAGACGTATGCGCCGAGGGGCCATTGATTTTGATTTTCCAGAGCTTAAAGTCAAACTTGATGAAACAGGTAAACCCTTAGAAATTGTTAAAAGAGTACGCAGTTTGGCAGAATCAATTATTGAAGAATTTATGCTGGTTGCCAACGAAACAGTAGCCGAACATATGAACAAACTAAAGGTTCCCTTTATGTATCGTGTTCATGAAGAACCTGATGCGGAAAAAATGATAAAGCTTAATAATCTATTGCATAATTTTGGTCAAAACTTACCTAAAATGGATGAAATGCAACCAGGCGTTTTACAAAAAGTACTCACTCGTATTGCAGGCCGGCCAGAAGAACGTATTATCAGCACTGTTATGCTGCGTTCCTTAAAACAAGCCCGCTATGAATCCCAAAATATTGGGCACTTTGGTCTGGCAGCAACTTATTATACTCACTTTACATCTCCTATTCGCCGCTACCCAGATCTCATTGTACATCGCATTATTCGCGAAACCTTTAGTACGGGAGAAATATCAGCCAAACGCCAAGAAAAGCTAACGGCCATGCTACCGGAAATTGCCATGCATTCTTCGGAGCGGGAGCGAGCTGCCGCGGAAGCAGAACGAGAAACTGTTTCCCTCAAAACCGCAGAATATATGGCCCAATTTGTTGGTGATACCTTTGAGGGTATTATTAATGGAGTTACCGCCTTTGGTATTTTTGTAGAGCTAGATAATGGGGTAGAAGGTTTAGTACGAGTATCAAGTATGGAAGAAGACTATTATCAATATGTAGAAGAACAATATGCTTTAATTGGCGAACGTACCAAAAAAGTATATCGTTTAGGTGATGCTGTTAAAGTTATTTTAATTAGAGTAAATACGGAAGAACGCAATATTGATTTTGTGCTGGAAGCCAATAGCGGCTGGATTGAGCGGGCAGGCAATCGAAGACCTAGCCCTGCCAAACCGCAAAATGCAAGTCATAGTAAAACTGCCTCCAAGGATACGAAAAAACCTATGCCAATTGCGAAAGTGAAAGGGAAGAAGCCGAAAGAAGCAGTGGCAAAAAAACCAAAACCCAAAAGAAATAAACCGAAGAAGAAATAAAAAGGCAACAGTAGTGAGGTGATAGGATTGGAAAAAGAAAATACTATTAAGATCATTGCAGAAAATCGAAAAGCGCGGCATGATTATCATATACACGAAACCTATGAAGCAGGGCTTGTACTGACGGGTACAGAGGTAAAATCTTTGCGGGCGGGGAAAGCGAACCTAAAAGATTCCTATGCGCGAGTAGATCATGCTGAGCTAATGCTGCATAATATGCATATTAGTCCCTATGATGCAGGCAATCGTTTTAATCATGAGCCACTCAGAACGCGTAAACTATTAATGCATCGCAGTGAAATTGATAAGCTAATTGGTAAAACCCAAGAAAAAGGCTATACCTTAGTGCCCCTTAAAATGTACTTTACTCATGGCATTGCCAAAATCCAAATTGGCCTGGCAACGGGTAAGAAAAACTATGACAAACGTCAGGATATAGCAGAACGAGATGCGAAACGCGAGATGGATAGAGTGTTTCGGGAACGACAAAAAGAATAAAAAGTAAGCAGGCTCTCAGCCTGCTTACTTTTTATTCTACCAATACTACTTATCCTGGATTTCACAGGAAGATGGAACTAACTTTGGAACTTTATTCCCATATAACTGTAAGATTAATATACTAGCAACAATTAGTAGACCACCAACTCCTTGAAGCAGGGAAAGGTGCTCGCCGAGCAATAATACAGATAGGACCACTGTAATAATCGGTTCAGCAGTACTAATGATAGCAGCATTGGCAGCTCCAATGCGAATGATACCAGCAAAAAAACATAAAATACCAACAATTGTCCCGAAAAATGCAATTCCAAGTAGGGATAGCCATCCCGTTAGTGGTAAGGATAGAATCAGTTGCCCAGTGCTCCAGGTATATATGGCAAAGGCGAGAGCAGTAGCAGAACATACGTAAGTGGTGGCCACTAAGGAATGTACATCTTTAAGAACATGGTTGCTAATCATAATATAACAAGAATAGATAATAGCACTTCCTAGGGCTAGGGCAATTCCAATATGACTAATATTTCCGAGAGAAACACCCAAAATAAGAAATAAACCATAGAGACAAGTCGCCAAGGCCAGTCCCTTTTGACAACTGAATTTTTCAAAGCCTAGGGCAAAGGAGAGGAGACTTACAAGGGCTGGGTAGGTAAATAAAAGCATTTCACTTAATGAAGCCGATAAATACTGCAGGGAAGAAGCAAAGAAGAAGGACATAGAGCCATAGCCGATTGTCCCCATGAGCCCTAATTGTACAGCCGCTTTTCCGCTAATACGAGGAGAAATACCTAAGGGTTTTAACGCCATCCAAAGTAATAAAGAGGCCAACATAAATCGTAAGGTGAGTACTGTGAGAGTATTGGCACCAGCACTATAGGCTATTTTAATAAAAATGGCTAGGGTAGCAAAGCCAGTAGCAGACAGTAACACTAGCAAGGCACCTAGGTGTTGTTGTTTCAAATGGATCATCTCCTTAACTATATAGTATATGCAGATTCATCCATTCGTGCAAGATAACTTAAACGAATTCAAAAAAATGGTAAAAGTAATAGTTGGCGGAGTTGCCCCTAGTATGCTATAATAAAGAACAAACATAAATAGGAACTTGTAGACGTTTGAAGCGTGCGTATGCAAATTTCCTGGGAAATGTTATGACTGCAGTCGGGGGCGTAAAGGTTTCGACAGGGGTGGTTGTGGCATAGGTAGCGAGCCGGGGTTCCATTAGCCCGTCAACACGGTGGAAAAATATAATTGCAAACAACGAATACGCTTTAGCAGCTTAATGCTAACGTTCTACCGTCCCTCTTCCTGTGGGGAAGGCTAGGACGTCACAATGCAGGATACCTGAGGTCTCATTCTCCGCGGACCGACTGGGAAACTTTAACGAGATAGCGCCAGCGAAGCCTGTCTGTAGGCGTCAACGGGGCGAAATCTAAATTACAGAATGCGCTCGGAGAAACCTATGTAGTGATGCCTCTGGACAGGAGTTCGATTCTCCTCGCCTCCACCATTCAAGCGAAAAACGAAGGATGATATCAATTTCATCTTTCTTAATGACAACAGATTGAATAACCGTACTTACGATACTCCTGACTTGTTCAGGAGTTTTTTCGTTTAGTGAGAAGGATTCGATTTTCTTGAGGATTTCTTCATTGGTTAAATTAGAATAAAAACTCTTAGCCTCAACCGCTTGAATCATACTTTCAACCTCG
>JAPUES010000218.1 GCA_027492445.1 Sporomusaceae bacterium
GCCATGGCAATGGCATCCTCAGAAATATCGATTGCTGTAACTTTTTTAGCACCGTATAAGGCTGCATGTACGGTAAATGATCCTGTATGGCAAAAACAATCTAATACTTCAGCATCTTTGGCAATTTGCTTAAGAAGTAGGCGGTTTTCTCGCTGATCATAGAAAAAACCTGTTTTTTGGCCATTTTCAATATCAGCATAAAAAGGTATGCCATTTTCTCGAACTTCAATCGTAGTGGGAAACTCACCTGTAATAAATCCTTTTTGCTGTTGTAAGCCTTCTAAGCGCCGTACCGATACATCATTACGCTCATAAATTCCCTCAGGCTGAAAGAGCTCCTCTAGCACAGATACAATGGTCTCTTTATGTATATCAATGCCCAAAGATAATGTTTGAATCACCATATACTTTCCAAATTTATCGACTGTCAGCGCTGGTAAAAAATCAGCTTCCCCATTCACCAATCTACAATAGTCTGGTTCACTGATAAATTTCTTCCGATATTCCCACGCAGTTTGAATACGTTTTTTGAAAAACTCCCGATCAATTGTTTCTTGTTCATTTGTCAAAATGCGTACAATAATTTGCGACTTCGGATTGATATAACCCCGCCCAAGAAATACCCGTCGCCAATTGTATACATCTACAATGTCACCTGGCTCAAACTTACCATCTATATAGTCAAGTTCACTTTGAAACACCCAAGGATGTCCATTTTCTATCCGATGCTGACCACCCTTACGTAAAAATACAGTTGCTTTTACTTTCATATTTAATTCCTCACTTCTGCTGTTTCTTTTTCCACCAATAATAGCCAAAATAACTTGCTGCTACGATTATTAAAATACCATTCACTACTTTAAATTCATGGGCGAAATACTCGGGTTCCCAGTAGGATATTGGACTATGTACACTCATTAAGGAAATTGGATATAAAAAATAATTGGCATAGGCCGCATGGGTAAAACTATCAAGCAGCAAATGCGTTCCCCAACCAATAACAAATAATAATAAGTCTTATCTTCTCCCAATCATTCAAAATGATTGCACGATTGACTTACTATAGTATTGAGCTAGAAATGATGAATTTATGCTTAGCTACTGATTATATAAGAGGGCTTTTCAGCCCCCTATTCCTCTCGTTCTACTCTTTAGTTGCTTGTAACTTTTTTGCAAATTCCATTCCAAAACTAAAGCATCGATCCTGCCCCTCTTTATCCGCTACCCATTTAAATGCAAGTTCTGATGATTCTAGCGCTATTCCACTTGCCTTTAAAGATTCTTCAATGGATTTTTGTGCGCCTCCAGCCCAGCCATACGCACCAAAGGCAGCGCCAATTTTGTTCACTGGCTGTAACCCCTTAAGGTAAGTAAGAAAACCGCCCATGGTGGATAATACGTCATTGTGTTGGGTGGAGGAACCGACAATGATGCCCCCTGCTTCTAATAGATCATTAATAATATCGCTCAACGAGCTTGTTGTCAATCGGTGAAGTTTTACCGAAGAACCGCCGGCCGCTACGCCTTCTAATATGCGCCTAGCCATATCTTCTGTTGCCCCCCACATACTATCATATACAATGACTACACTATCATCATGATAGCCACTGCCCCATTGCTCGTACTTTTTCAAAATATCTTGGATATGTGTACGCCATATTATACCATGGCTAGGCGCAATCATTTTTAAAGGTACTGTTTCTGCTTTACCTAGTGCCTTGCCGATTAATCGATTGTAGGGCATCAATATATTCGCATAATATTTTGATGCTTCATGCATAATATCAGTGATTACATTTTCATCATCAAAACGTTTGCTAGTACAAATGTGCTGACCAAAAGCATCATTAGAGAATAGAATTTCTTCACCAGTAAGGTAACTAGCCATAGAATCAGGCCAATGTAACATCGGCATTGTAATAAACTTCAGCTTATTGCGACCAAGTTCTAGGCTATCCCCTTCTTTTACTACCAAGAAATCATATTCCTTGTGATAATGTTTAAGTATGGATTCCTTCCCTTGGGATGTTAGCACCACCTTTGCTTGGGGTGCTTTTTCCATAATGGCAGGTAATGCACTAGAATGATCTGGTTCCGTATGATTACAAACAATATAATCAATTCGTGATGGATCTATAATTTGGCTAATACGCTCTAACAATTCTTTGGTAAAAGGCGCTTTCACAGTATCAATTAGGCAAATTTTTTCATCTACAATCAAATACGCATTATAAGTAATGCCTCTTGGTGTTTCATAGCCATGAAAATTTCGCATGGTCCAGTCCACAGCTCCTACCGAATATACACCTTGAGCAATCTCAATATTATGCATCATAGTACTTCCTCCTTGTTTCCTCGGTCTTTTTTTATAGCAATTCAGAGGCTTGTGCTAAACTCTTGTTAGCCTCTGCCATGATACTTTCAATAATATCTTTTACTGGTTCAATTTTAGTGAGTGGCAACAAACTCTGTCCAGCTTGTACCATACCATTTTCTACATCGCCATCCACTGCCGCCAAACGATTGGTCCCTGTTGCCAAGCGAGCAAGTTCTTCTTCTGGTGTGCATTGACGCTCAAGTGCAAGAAACATTTCTGTAAACTTGTTTTTAACACCTCGAACAGCATGACCAGACGTTAGCCCTGTGACAACACTATCCGTATCAGAGGCCGCAATTAACTTTTCTTTGAAATTAGCATGTACAGCACATTCTTCCGCGACTAAAAACCTTGTACCCATTTGAATCCCTGCCGCTCCCATAATAAGAGCTGCTGCAAGTCCACGACCATCAGCAAATCCACCAGCTACAATCACTGGAATATCAATCTCTGGAATGACTTGTGTCATTAAAGCCATGGTAGTTAATACGCCAATATGACCGCCAGCTTCCATACCTTCAATTACAATAGCATCAGCACCCTTTTCTTGCACACGCTTTGCCAACTTAACATTTGGCACAACCGGGATTTTTTTTATTCCTGCTTTATCGAATTTCTCAAAAAACGGTACAGGATTACCAGCACCAAGCGTAACAAAAGCTACTTTTTCTTGGCAAATAACATCAATAATTTCATCCTTATTATTGGCCATGAGCTGAATATTCACACCAAAAGGTTTTTCTGTAAGAGATTTCGCCAAGCGTATTTGTTCTTCAATCCACTTAGCATCACGTCCGCCTGCGGCAATAATCCCTGCCCCCCCAGCTTCTGATACTGCAGCTGCTAATTTTCCATCTGAGACCCATGCCATACCACCTTGCAGAATAGGATATTTTATATTTAGCATAGTCTGTAATTTTTTATTCATAATAATAGTATCCCCCTTTTTCTAAACAAATGACCTTCTTAAAAGTTCACTATTTCTTTTACATTTTCCTGCAAAGACTTACCCATTATTTTATATAATAGATGCAAAAAATATTCTTTACAATACTACATAATCAATTTATAATGAAAACTTGTACAATGTCTATAACCTTTACCTAAGATTACTGATTTTAAGCAACACTATTTTATGAAGTTTTATTTTTACTTCTTGTCGGAAGTATATATTTTATTATGTTTTACAAAGGAGCGCTACAAAATTATGTTAGGAATCATCGGAAGACATCTCACCATTGATATGTATGGTTGTGTATTTGAACGCCTTGATAATATTGATTTTATAAAAGAAGCCTTATCATCCGCCATAAAAGAAGGTAACATGACTCTTCTTAGCTTTACTTGTCATAAGTTCGAACCACAAGGTTTGACAGTATTAGCCCTCTTAGCAGAGGGACATATGACCGTACATACTTATCCAGCAATGAGTTATACCGCAATCGACGTTTTCACCTGTGGCGAGGAAAGCCTGCCTGATCAAGCGGTAAAAAGTTTAAAACATTGTTTCAAACCTGAAAAAACCAAAACAACGAATATCAAACGCGGTGATTTTGGTTCCATTAGCGATATGAAGCCCAAAATCAAAGTTAGCATTACTCCCTTACGGCGTGTCCGAGATACTGGGGCTAAAGTTTTTAGATTTTTATCTCGCAAATAATTAAAAACCTACTCTGATTAAATGTAAAAATCCGTTCTAGCTTGTTACTAAGCTAGAACGGATTTTTTTATTTAGCCCTTACCCGTTATTCTTCACCAAAATTACTTTCAATAAGCTGTTGCAATGCGAGAATACATTCCTTCTCGTCTACACCATCAGCCGCAATTGTAAGCTCCGTATTTTTTGTCAATCCCATTCCCATCACTGCTAGTATACTTTTCCCATCAGCCACTTTATTATTCCCTTGTATTTTTACTTTACAGGAAAAACTGGCTGCTTTTTGTACAAATTGAGCTGCTGGTCTCGCATGCAATCCTGTACGATTAGTAATCATTACTTGTATTTCAGTCATTATTATCCCTCGCAATTATTAGCACTTTTTGAAATTACGAGCACCTTCGGCAGTAGCTAAAACAACTTCTAGTGAACTTCCTAAGGATGCCTCCACAACAGCACTGATAGTTCCCTCTAAGATAGGAGCATCCGCGATTTTCACTTTTCCTCTTACTTCTTCATCTAGAAGTTCAAGAGCCGTATCTGTACTCATCACCGCGCTCCCTAGGTCTACCATAACCACTACTCCATCTCCACTATGAGCCGCAATAATAGCTTCACTAACCTTAACTACGTCTGTGCCAATACCGCCATCGTCCATTCCGCCAGCAGCGATGATGAGTTGCCCAGGTCTAGCCATTTGCAATGCCATTTCCCGTATACCTTCTGCCACCTTTGGGCTATGAGATACAATTACAATTCCTACCATATTCCCGAAACCTCCTATCCTCTAGCACGAGCAAATTCCACTAATGTCTGCAACATAATATAGGATGACGTGGCTCCAGGATCTTGATGACCAATACTACGTTCACCTAAATAACTAGCTCGACCCTTTGTCGCAATAATCGTCTTCGTAAACTCTACTCCTTGCCTTGCGGCCTCACACGCCAGTTCCAAACACTCAATTAAGGACTTTTCGGCGCTACTGCCTTCTATAAAAGCATCATAGGCCGGTTCCAAAGCATCAAGCATGGTTTTTTCTCCACGAACCGCCTTACCCCGTTCCTTGATTCCTGTAATAGCAGCAGCTAGCATTAAAGCTACAGTTTCTTTATCTAGCTCGTATTTGCCGAGACTTGGACTAGCAGCCCGCAAGAAGGCTGTACCATAAAGGGGACCTGAAGCACCTCCCACGCTCGAAACAAGAGTCATACCAACCGTTTTCATCACTGTACCAATATCTTTATCTGCTCCTAATGACTGCAATTTAGTTGCTACAGCTTCAAAACCTCTTGCCATGTTGATACCATGATCTCCGTCTCCAATAGCGGCATCTAAATCAGTTAAAAATTGTCGATTACGAATAATTGTTTGACCGATAGCGGCCAGTGCTTCAAATGTAGAACTCATATTATATCCCCCTTTAAAACTGTACCAATGCTGGTGTATCTGCTTGAGCAAATAGCAGTTCTTTCATTTCACTATCAAGTTTTAATATCGTTACAGAAAAACCAGCCATTTCTAATGATGTCATATAGTTACCTACATAGGTTTTTGCAGTTTTCACGCCTTTTCCATTAAGGATTTCTGCAACCTTACGATTAACAACAAAGAGTTCCATAAGAGGAGTAGCACCTAATCCATTTACCAATACTGCTACTTCTTGCCCTGCAGTAAGAGGCATATCTGCAAGAATTTTGCCTACTAAATGATCTGTAATCTCATCAGCAGAACGAAGAGTTTCCCGATGAGTACCTGGCTCCCCATGAATGCCCATACCAATTTCAATTTCATTATCCGCTAATACAAAGCTAGGTTTACCGGCAGCTGGTACTGTACAAGAGTCAAGAGCCATCCCCATAGAACGTACGTTAGCAATAACCTTTTCCGCGACAGCTTTAACTTCTAGTAAAGTTGCTCCCGTTTCTGCTTTCGCACCAGCAATTTTATGTACAAATACTGTCCCTGCAATACCTCTTCGTCCAATCGTCCAGGTACTGTTTTCCACAGCAACATCATCATCAACAATTACTTTTTCAACGTTAATCCCCTCTGCAATCGCCATTTCAGTTGCCATTTCAAAGTTCATTACGTCGCCACTATAATTTTTTATAACTAAAAGCACTCCATTGCCACTATCTACAGCCTTTATTGCTTCATATACTTGATCAGGTGTCGGCGATGTAAATACAGCACCGGCAACAGCGCCATCTAGCATGCCTCTGCCAACAAAACCGCCATGGGATGGTTCATGACCACTACCACCACCACTCACCAAGGCAACTTTACCATCAACTGGGGAATTTGCTCTTACTAAAACATCAAAACCTTCAACACGTTTCAGATACTGAGGATAGGCCGAAATCATACCTTCTAACATTTCCTCAACGACTTGTTCTGGTACATTAATGATTTTTTTCATATTATCAACTCTCCCCTTATTTTTTTTACCCTGTTCATAAAAATTCTCTTTACAGTCTTTTCTATAAATCAGGGCGCCATCCTTGTAGTACACAAGATTATATTGCAAGAAGCATGCCAATGGACTTTTGTAGACAAACTACCATTTACTGTTCTATTTTATTATTTTATTGGTAAAAAGTATCAACCCCATTCTTATACCTTGTTCTTTTTTACCAACTTGGTCTTTTTTTACCAAGATATATTTTTTTCAATTCCATATTTTTGTGCTTTTGCCGCAACTGTCTTGTGTGTCAATCCTAAAACTTTGCCAGCCTTATTAAAACTCCCATATTGATTTAAGGCTTGTTGAATAATCCGCTTTTCGTATTCTTCCCAAGTCAATATAACATCTTGCGTAACAAGATCACTTACTTCTTTTTTTTCAATAGGTACGCCTTCCTTAAGATACGATGGCAAGTGTTCAATTTCAATGTATTCCCCTTCTGTTAAGGTCACAACCCTTTCGATAATATTTTCCAATTCTCGCACATTTCCTGGCCAAGGATAATTTCTAAGAACTTCAAGGGCTTCCCGCCGTATTCCTTTCACTCCACGACTTAGTTCACTACTTACTTTGGACAGAAAATGTTCCACTAATAAAGGAATATCTTCTTTACGTTCTCGCAGTGGGGGCAAAAGCAAGGGAATAACATTTAAACGATAATATAAATCATCTCGAAAAGTAGATTGAGCGACCATTTCCTCTAAATTTTGATTGGTAGCGGCAATAATCCTCACATTAACCTTAATAGTAGTCTCTCCACCAACTCGTTCAAATTCTCTTTTTTGTAAAACTCGCAGCAACTTGACTTGCATGTTCTTTTCCATCTCACCAATTTCATCAAGAAAGATAGTTCCCTTATTCGCCAGTTCAAATTTACCTAATTTCCGACGTACAGCACCCGTAAAGGCTCCTTTTTCATGGCCAAAAAGTTCACTTTCTAATAAATTAGCGGGAATAGCACCACAATTCACGCGTATAAAAGGACCTTGCGCCCAAG
>JAPUES010000219.1 GCA_027492445.1 Sporomusaceae bacterium
GTTGAAGTAGTGGTTGTAGTTTCCGTAGTTGTGGTCGTTTCAGTGCTTGTTGTCGTCGTACTTTCTGCAAAAACTGGAAGTGCAATTACCATGAGAGCGACAAAAGCAGTACCAATTCCAAATTTTCTTATGTTAACCATATGTATCATCTCCCTTTCCCTTATACTATAACAGTGAAGCTTAGGTGATACAATGGACCAGCACTACTAATAATATGGGACCCCTGTCCTTATTAACATATACTATTTCCTATAACTCACTAATAGTCTTCCATATTTCTCTTTTAGTAGCAGCTTCACAAGGTTGCCTTAGTTCACATAGCACATCCTCAATATATTCTTCGCGACGCATCCCCATCAATACAGATGTAATACCTGCTGTCGAACGTAATACACGAAGAGCTAATTGACTCAAATTGGGTATATTTGACCAAGATTTATCTAAGCCAGCAACCTTGCTTTTAAATTCTTCAACCTGCCGGATAGCATCTCCTTGCCAAACATTTTCAGCAAGGCGCACCAGTCGATCTTCTCGTATGGCATTTAAAGGACGATTGGTCAAAATTCCGAGCCCTTTATCGATGGCAAATTCCACTACGCTTTGTCCCCTAGGCTGATTTTTTTCTGTTACCCCTCCTGTCTCAAAGAGGTTGAGGGGAAACTGAATGATGCGAAAATGATGCTGTGGTGAAATCTCCTGTGCAATTTCCCAGATATCAGCTAGGGATGTAAAGTCAAAATGATCTTTCGGGCGAGGAAAGGTATTAGAACTCACTCCATAATAGTTAATGCGTCCTGCTCTTACTTCTTTTTCTAGGTGGAGAAATGCAATGCGAATACGACGTAAATATTCCGTTCTCGCCCTAGCTTTTGGCACCTTCTCGCTTTTTGCCCAGTTTAAATAGTATTCTGGATTATGTAGTAGATAGCAGTCTATCTTTTCAAGTCCTAATCGTTCTAAGCTCCTAGTCAGCTGTTCTGCTAAAAACTCAGGATGAATACAGTGTTCTAACCCTTCATCGTATAACACTAAATCCGAAAAGGGCTGACCTTCTTTTTTACGCTGTTGACTTAAACTATAATTTTCCCCCTGTAAATACCCTACCTTTGATATGACAACAACTTCTTCACGTTTAATTTTCTTTGCTAGCACCAAATGGTTCAAAACCTGGCCTACCAAACGTTCCGAGCCTCCATCTGCATAGTTAGCACTAGTATCAATCACATTAATACCAGATAGCAGTGCTTTTTTTAATGCTTGCTGATGTTCCGGAACTCTTGCATCTACCCGGTAGCAGCCAAAACCAGCACCGCTAATATGAATTCCCTCCGGCACTAATGGCTGATAACAAAGAGGGGAATGCTTCTGTGCGTAATTAAGGGTTCCTTGCAAGGTTGCTGCTCCTTTTATCATATAAACCTCCATACACAATTATCTTACTCTTTCATTTTAAGCGGCTGTCTGTTGATTGCTTTGAGAAATATCTTTACTATCAAAACGATTATCTTCAATAAAATGAATTACCTTTTGACTGCGAATTTCATCTGCTATTATATCTCGTAAGGTAATACAAGTATCGTAAAGATTTTTTCCTTTCTTAAAGAAGATGTACCCATCTCCCCCTGCAGCCATAAAATCATTCGTTACAACTTTATATGTTTGGCTAAGGTTAAGAGGCGTTCCATTTATCATCCTTACGGAAAGAATCTGCCCCCTTTCTTCGCCCCCCATTTGATAAGAGACGTTTATTCCTGAATACTGAAGCATACCAATTTTTTCGTTCCTAAGCCCATATTCTAGGACCTCTATAATCTCTTGCCCACTCATTTCTACAGTGTATAACGTATTATCAAAGGGAATCACTTCATAAAGATTACCCATGGTAATGTTCCCAGCAGGGATACCGGTGCGAAGCCCTCCTGTATTTTGAAAAGCAATATCAGCCTTCGTTGCTTGTCGCATGGTATCTGTTACCCACTGCCCCAGCTTAGTTTCCTTTCGTTCATAACGGTCATGACTAAGTGCACTTATCGTCTTCCCAACAACAATATTTTTGACAGGCTCTATTTCCTGTTCAGCTTGGTTTATTATCTCTTGCATCCTAAGATCAGCCTGAAGTCCTGGGTAAGGAAGAAGGGTTACGTTAGGGATAGCCTTTTCTACCTTATGAGTCTGTTTATTAAAGAGTAGCTCAATTTTCCCCACAGCCCGTCCATTATAAGCGGCTTGCACAATTGGGATATCATTCACTTGACCATACACAATTTCATGGGAATGCCCCGAGACAATCCCATCAATTCCCGTAACTTTACGAGCCAAGAGAGCTGCATCGCCTGTAATATTCCCTTCCCCATCCATGGTACTACCTAAGTGAGTCAAAAGGATAATAATCTCAGCGCCCTTTTGTTTCACTTCCGGCAAGAGAGCATGTATTGCCGTAGCGGGATCAAGAAAAGTATAATTTTCTATGATTTTAGGGTTAGTTTTAATCGCCGTTTCTTGCGTAGCAATACCAATCACGGCAATCTTTATACCCTTACGTTCTAGAATAATATAAGGTTTGACAAAATCAATAGGTTTTCCAGTCTTTTTATCTACGATATTCCCACATAGATAGGGAAACTGAGACTGGGCCATACGTTCTTTCAATATGGAAATCCCCCAATCGAATTCATGGTTACCAAGGGTCATAGCATCAAACTTCACATAATTCATAACGTCGACCACCGGTTTTCCATAAAGCAAGTTGGAATCTAGGCTTCCTTGAAACATATCGCCTGCACTTAATAAGAGGGTTCCTGTGGGATTTTTGGTTCTTTCTTCTATCAAATACTGTACTAACTTAGCAGCGCCAATATTTTTACCGTTTTCTATCAGGGCGCCATGGAAATCATTAACGGTTACGATTTGCAGCTGTATCAATTCTTCATTACTAACTTTTTCAGAAGCAACTCCTTGTTCCATGGTAAATAAAGCGTTAAATAGGACGGCAATCACTACAGCCCTGGTTAGAAATTTAATCATAATTATACTAAACCTCCTAAACAAACATATATTTTACTATAGTAGTACCACAAAAACCCAATAAAACCCTGCATTGCTTTAAAATAATATCTAGGACACAGTTGTTTCCCATGAACTTCCAGCAAAACAATAATAGGCGGCATTTGCCGCCTAGTGATTTCCCTTTTTTTCACCCTTTACTGACTCTTCATTATTTTTAGGTATTATCTTCTTGGGATTCTTTAATGCTTCTTGTTGTTTTGCCCATTCCTTAGTGCGATCGGGATGTTTTTCCGTCATGACCAGTATCACCTCCTAGTTTAGCTTTCCCGAAGTTTTGTATTCAATGTAAGGATTGCCAAATTCTTAACATTTGTTTCTCGATCAATAGAATAGAAAAAGTTCTGCAAGAGCAATACTTCTTGCAGAACTTTTTCTTATTTTTTACTATCTTGATTTGGTTTTTTTAGTTCTGTATTGATAACATTCCATATGGAACTATGTTCAAACCCTTTGCGCCAAGCTGCTACCCCCGCTAGATTATACTTTTGAATTAAATCTAGCTTCAAAGCAATGGATTTTTCATCTTCAATCCAAATGCGATAACGTTTTCCTTCTTGAAAATATTCAACATAGTGAAGTCCTTTATCTTCTAGCCAGGTAACCTTAAGATTCTTCGTCTTAATCAGTTCCTCTACCATCGCCATGGACATGGTCTTTGATCGGGCTGGACTCCCTGCTGTTTCTTCCCATTCTCTAGTATAAAATGGAACCCCTAATATCAATTTTTCCTTAGGCACTTCAGCTAACATTTTCTTAACGCCTGCCTCTACCCACCCAATGGATGCCACTGGCCCACTAATAGGGCTTTTTGCCCAATATTGGTCATATGTCATCACCATCATATAATCCACAATACTGCCTAGCTTTTGTCGATCATAGCAATTTGACCAAAAGCTAACATTACCTGGTACCGTCACATCAATAGAAACTATAACATTTTGCTGTTTTAAAGCAGCTGTTAACTTTTCTACAAACTGAGTAAGTCGTTCTTTATCTTCATCGTACACATTTTCAAAGTCAAAATTAATTCCATCTAAATTATATAAGCTGGAATACACTAAAAGCTGTTTTATTACCTTTTCCTGTGCTTGCTCATCAGCAAGAAGCTGGCGAGTCATATCACAATCAAAGCTATTATTAATAAGTGCCCAAACCTTATATCCTTTACTATGAGCATCCGCCACATATTTAGCATCCGCCCGACTCTCCACAAAGCCATCCCCCGTTACAATTGAAAACCAAGTCGGCGAAAGCACATCAAGTCCTGCAATCCTAGACTCCTTGCTCAAGTCTTGTGAGGTGGTATGAACATAATCCCATACTAGATTTATTTTACCATTGGGACGCCAATTTTCACGAATACTACTGAGTTTTTTGTCACTGTAATTTTCTTTTTCAATCACAATAAGATTATTCTCTTCCTGTATCTTAATACCAAGTATTTTTTCTAAGCCTTTTACATTCAGATAATAAACACCATTTATCTCACGGGGAGTAAAATTCAGTGTCATACTGCGGTCTAGTTTTTGGTCTAGTTCAGGGGTTTCCAATTTAAAGGCCCCTTGTGGTATATATAAATATACTTTTTTTTCAGTCCCATCAAAGCTTATATTGGTATTTATATATTTCATAACAGCATCCACTGGCACTAATACTTCATTGGTACCAAGGATTGCCCTGACATCCCCCTGCACTATGCCATCATTCATTTTTATTTCTACAGGCGAGGTATTGGCTTGACTAGCAAAACACACTGTCATCGTCAATATAGCCATAGTTAGCACAGTAAGCATTAAAAAACCCTTTTTCCAACTTTTCATAATAAAAACATCTCCTTTTAATTCCTTTGTCCTAACTACCTACCCCCTAGTTTATTATTTTATAGGGTTTTCCTGTGAGTGTCTATAATATTATAGCTAAAAGGAAGCACCTGTCAGTTGGTATTTTTACCTCCTTGACAGATGCTTCCGTTTTAATAAGAAATTACTTCCTATTCATTATGATGCAATATATAATATATAAAAAATATGAATGCAGATTCCCATTAAACGTAGGAAAGGAGTAGCAACGTGTTTTTTTTGCTTAAAGGTATCCTTTTAGGTTTCTCCATTGCCGCTCCCGTAGGCCCCATCGGGGTACTTTGTATTCGCCGCACCCTCGCTAATGGAATGAAAAATGGCTTTTTGTCAGGCCTAGGCGCTGCTACTGCAGATGCAATCTATGGATTGTTAGCCGTGCTTGGTATTTCAGTTGTCTCTATTTTTTTATTAGAATATCAATCCTACCTGCGCATGATCGGAGGAATATTTCTACTCTATCTAGGCTATACAACCTTTAAAGCTAGGCCTGCTGAAGTTTCTGCAAATGCAAGTGAGGAAGAACTGCTAGGTGCCTATGGATCTACCTTACTTTTGACCATTACTAACCCAATGACGATCATGTCTTTTGCCGCTATTTTTGCTGGTCTAGGGGTAGGTGCTGCCAGCGAGAGCTATGTATCATCCTTATTTTTAGTTATTGGTGTTTTCATTGGTTCCATGCTGTGGTGGCTATTCTTAAGCGGAATGGTTAATATGTTACGCCATAGATTTGACCAAAAACGTTTAAAATTAGTCAATCAACTTTCCGGACTTGTCATTACTATCTTTGGTCTATGCAGCCTAATGTCAATAACTCCGTCCCCATGACAAGTCTTTCATTTTGTATGCAACTTATCTCATCAGCAAACAATACTTTAAGGAGGTGATCTCTATGGGGCAGAAAAAAGTAAATAAGTCTAATGATGCTTTTGGACTAAAGAAATCTAAAGAACAACATAATCAAAAAGGTTCTCCTAGCTTTGGTAATAAAAATCCTAATCGACCTAAACATCCTTCGGCCTAAAATCAGCACCGGCAGTTCTTTGATTATTTTCTATATTTCTGGCGCAGGTTTATAATTTATAAAAAAGGCTTCGACGGTTAATCCGCGAAGCCTTGAATTTACTGGTGGAGATAATCGGGATGCGACGCATGCAAATGCATTGTACGCACATCGGTCTACTTCCTATTGAAATATATTATTGGGTTTTAGGAAGTTTCTACTCTCCATCATTCTCACTATCTAAAATTGATAATCTTTGGATAATCTCTTCCGGTGTAGGTAATAAACTTTTCATATCCTCAGGCAATGTATTGCTCAAATTGTAGGTTGAAACACCAATTGGCTTCGCTGCACTTCGTAGGGCATATTCTACTATGGTTCTATTCTTACTTTTGCAAATAATAATACCGATCGATGGATTTTCTTCCGGTAGCTTTACCGTTTCATCAAGAGCGGTTAAATAAAATTGCATTTTCCCTGCATATTCAGGTTTAAAATTACCAATTTTGAGCTCAATCGCAACTAAACTTTTAAGTTTTCTATGAAAAAGCAGCAAATCGATATAAAAATCTTCACCATCTACACTTAAATGATATTGATTGCTAATAAAAGTAAATGTTCCACCCATTTCTGATAAAAAAGCCCGAACATTATTTATAAGTCCTTGCTCTAGCTCCGCTTCAGAGTGTTCGATTCCCATTTCCAAGAAATCAAATGTATATTCATCTTTAACTGATAATTTAGCTTGAAGTTGATATTTTTCGGGTACTGTTTCATCAAAATTAGTTTGGTTTAATAAATATTTTTCATAGGCTTTGTTCTCTAAATTATTAATCAATACATTTTTAGTCCAGCCATACCGTTTGGTCATTTTTATGTAAAACTCACGTTCTAAGTCATCTTTGCATTTTTCCATGATGACGATATTCTTACTCCAGCTAATTTCTCGCACCAATGGTGCGAGATTTTCTTTCTCAGAATAAGATACATAAAAATTTCTCATCCGCCAAGTGATCAAGGGACGCAAGTTATCAAGGGACGGGGTTGTTGACACCCTTGAATGTCAATAACTCCGTCCCCATGATACCTACTAGTATCGAATGTCGAAGGCATTCCAGTGGTCCCCCTGGTTCAATTCTACAGGCGGGCATAAGTGCAGTTATCCAAGCACTTATCTGATAAAAATATTAGAGAAGTAACTAAAATGCAAACTAGATTTATGGCGGGAAAAGTATGGGATATGTTTAATTAAGTTAATATTGCAAAGTTACAAAGGAGGTATCGCCTATGCCAAGAGTAATTTTTACAAAGCTAGAATGGGCACTCATATTCCTCCTAATTTATATATTGCTTTTTCCTTTAATTCGTGACTATTATACAAAACAATTATTTGACATTCCGATTACCATTTCACCTCCAGGGAAGATAGAGGCCGATGTACATATTCCATTTCAAGAAGTCTACTATTTGTCATTCCGTTTTAAGAAGGACAACAATATGACACCAGAAATCAGGAGC
>JAPUES010000220.1:0-4617 GCA_027492445.1 Sporomusaceae bacterium
AAACAGAAAATAAGGCTGTTCTTTTATAGAAGGAGTGAAGGTCTTGCTAGATTTTAAACTAGAAATACAAAAATTGAAAACAAAGGGCAATGCAGTGATTTTGGCACATAATTATCAATTGGATGAGGTACAAGAAGTTGCTGACTATGTAGGTGATTCATTTTATTTAAGTAAGATTGCAGCAAGTATCGAGCAGGATGTCATTGTGTTTTGCGGCGTTCAGTTCATGGCTGAAACGGCTAAAATACTATCACCACAAAAGGTAGTATTATTACCAGAACAAGATGCGGGTTGTCCTCTTGCGGATATGATTACAGCCCAAGGTTTGCGTGAATTAAAGGCAAAGCATCCTGGTGTACCTGTTGTATGTTATGTAAATTCTTCAGCGGAGGTAAAGGCGGAGAGCGATGTCTGTTGCACTTCTGCAAATGCTTTAAGGGTAGTAGCTTCCTTGCCGGAAAAGAAGGTGATTTTTGTTCCTGATGAAAATTTAGGCGATTATGTTGCCAAACAACTTCCACATAAAGAGCTTATCCTCTGGAAAGGACATTGTATTACTCATGCGAAAGTAAAACCTGATAATGTTAAACTTGTGAGGGAACAATATCCAAATGCTCAAGTTCTCATTCATCCAGAATGTCATCCTTCCGTTGTGGCGTTAGCAGATTTTGTTGGCAGTACATCGGAGATTATTGAGTATGCAAAGCAGTCAGAGGCAAAAATCTTTGTAATCGGTACCGAGGTAGGAGTGGTTAGTTATTTAAAAATGCAGCTACCGCATAAAGAGTTTTTGTTATTGCATTCTGGCCTGGTATGCCCTAATATGAAAAAAACTAGATTGGAAAGTGTATATAAAGCCTTGCTTAACAAGCAATATGAAGTTCAGGTACCAGATAATCTTGCCAGTCAGGCAAGGCAGACCTTAGAACGAATGCTGGCAGTAAAATAATATAAAAGTGGACTGTGCTCTAGTAACAAGTGTAACTGTTACTAGAGCTATAATATTTTAGAGGACATCTACTGCCTTTTGAGAAAATATGGTATACTGCTAGAGTAGATAAAAATACTATGTAAACAATAAAACATTCATATAAGAACTTTAATTAGCTGCGTTTGTAACAAGTAAAAGTAAGTTGTGAGGGAGATAAAATATGAGAAGAATGAAGATTTTATTTGCTGAAGAGCATGAAAGAACGCGAAGTCTTATTATGATGCAATTTAAAAAATGTGATTTTATTGAAGTAGAAGAAGGAAAAGATGCTCTTAAACAAGTGATAGAAAGTAAACCAGATTTAATTTTACTGAGTTTAAAACTGCGTGGAATGGATGGTTTATCCGTTTTGACCATACTCAAAAAGAATAAGGAAACCAAAAAGATACCGATTATTATGTTGTTGCCACAAGAAATGACAGACTTTAATTGTCTGGATAAAGGTGCAGATGACTTTTTAATGAAACCTTTAAATTTCTTAGAGGTTAACAATAAAATTAAAATATGGCTTAAAATGAGTTCTTTGCAGGAAGATTTAAAAAGTGCAAAAGAAGTAATTGTTTCTTTGATTAGTACTTGTGAGGAAAAGGATGCTTATAGTGAAAGGCATTCAAGAAAAACTGCATATTACGCTAAGAAAATAGCAGAAAAGGTTATGCCCACTCAAGAAGAATGGGAAGATATTCATTTGGCAGGATTATTTCATGATATTGGGAAAATCTCCGTTCATGATAATATACTCACAAAACCTAGCCGACTTACGAACGATGAATATGAGGCAATAAAGTGTCATCCTGTCATGAGTGAAAAAATATGTTCGATTATTCCTTCTTTTAAGAAAATATTACCTAGCATACGCCATCACCATGAGAACTATGATGGAACGGGTTATCCCGATCAATTAGTGGCACAGCAAATTCCTTTGGGGGCGAGGATTTTAGCAGTAGCTGATGCTTTTGATGCACTTACTAGTCCAAGGGCTTATCGACAAGCCTTTACAGAAACGGGGGCAATTCAGGTATTGAAGCAAAATGCCTCTGTGCAATGGGACCCGGAATTAGTAAGTACCTTTGCGGCAATGATAGAGAAAAAAGAAATAGAAATATGCAAATAATAGTATGTTCCTTATTTTGGCCCCCACTTAGCGGTGGGGGCTTATTACCTGATTATAAAAAAGTTAGTAATGGAGGTTAGTTATGAAGGATTATGTAGGGGATATAAGACGCATTTTTCTATTGCTGGTGGCACTACTGCTAATAGGTAATCCTCCAGCCCTATCTGCTGGGAAAGAAGCACCTAGCGTAGAGTATGTTACAGGAACGGTTTTAACAGTACAATCCCTTGAGACCCCTAACAATAAAAATAAGGCTTTAGGAAGCAAAAATTTACTAACGATTCAGTTGACATCAGGGGAAGAAAGCGGTAAGCAGGTAATGAGCATTAATCATCTTACCAATCAACCTTTTTTTGATATAAATCCTGGTCCAGGGGATAACATTATTTTGGCTTTAAATGAAGTACAAGGGGTGAAAGAATATCATGTCGCCGATTACAATCGTCTTTCCTTTTTATACATACTAGTTGGCGTTTTTTGCTTATCCTTACTGGTTTTAGGAAAGAAAATCGGGGTTAAAACGCTCTTTGTAATTGGTTTTTCTATCTATGTGATTTTGGAAGGTATGATTCCTTTTATATTAGATTATCAGTGGAACTTTATTCTTACTACTTTATTGGTATGTGCGATTATTACTGCCGTAACGCAAATTACAATAAGCGGTTGGAATCCAAAAACCTGGGGAGCGATTTTAGGTACGGTAGGGGGAGTCGTGATTGCGGGTGTATTGTCAGGGATTGCTATTCGATGGATGCATTTGACGGGGCTAGACAGTGAAGAAGCAATGATGTTAAAGGCTACTACTTTATCTTTCATTAATTTTCAAGAAGTACTCTTTGCGGGTATTATTTTAGGATCACTCGGAGCTGTTATGGATGTAACCATTTCCATTGCTTCTTCCCAATATGAAATCAAAAAATCCTGTCCGCATTATGGCTTTTCAGAAATATTTCAAGCGGGCATCAATGTTGGACGAGATGTGATGGGAACCATGGCAAATACTTTAATTTTAGCCTATACAGGTAGTTCATTACCCTTGATTTTTCTCATAGCATCCCAAACGAATATATCCTTAACAAGAATTATGAATTTAAATATTGTAGTAACAGAAATTACTAGGGCGATTACAGGAAGCATTGGACTTATTATTTCCATACCATTAACGGCTGCCATTACAGCCTATTTCTTAAGTCGTAAAGATGATAAAGAAGTTACTGATAACATTATTTAGACTTCTTCACTCGTTAATAACCAAAGATCATCTTCTGGGACAACAACTAATTGCTTATCATCAGAGCATTCTATTAAATATAACCAGGTATAATTAACATAACGATAGCTAATAATAGTTCCCTTGACTAAAGAACGGCTGAACATTCGACGCTTTTCAAAGGAAACTTGCGCTTTATAATTATATTTTGGCGTTTTAATATCCATAGTCCTTCCTCCTTGTTTTATAGCTTACCCCTAATGTACAAGATAGATACTAACAATATAATGATAAATAAAATGGTTAAGGGTGCAGCCGATAGGATTGCTGCACCCTTAACCATTTCAATTATTCTATTAAAATTTTAATAAGAATAATTTAGAAATACAAGTGAATTGTATTTCCTACTTTGACAATCAGTACGGTAACTAGTAATAAATATTGCTCTACTCCCATTATGTTTCACCCCAGTCAACTGTACCACTGGTTTAATCCTTTGTGATACAAGTAATATCTGGATGGTGGGTAAAAGTCTTTCTTACTGGATTGGTAAAGGAGCAAGGTAAATCTACCAAACATTTTCCGCATACATCTGCCAAACCAAGCTCGTTGAAAAGTTTAGCATTATCCAAACAAGAAGCATAACAGAGTTGGCGGTCAAATGAAGTTTCGGTAAGAGCGCCATTCACGCAGCGTGAAATACATTTCTTGCAAACTCCATAGCGATAGTATAAACAGTTCTCACCGCTGGAGCGAAGAGTAGGAGGTAGCTGTAAGGTGGTAATGATACTGCCGATGCGGCCACAGCAGCCTTTTTCTGTAATCAACATATTATTTAGACCAAACTTGCCTAAGCCTGCAATGAACGCTGCATGACGATGGGACCAATCGCTAATTAGCTTGTTAGTATCAAAATTATGGGTGGCAGGGAGGATGCAAGCATCATAGCCTCCTTCTTGTAGACGGTCATGAAGATGAACAGTAAGATCTAGGATGAGCTGATTGGTTTCAATATAGGCTATAGCCCACTCGTAGGAGGCTTCCTTTCTAGGGAGGTTGCTTAGGCTAATGCCTTTGGCAAAAGGAATAAAATAAGTAATTACCGTTTGCGCATTTGTTAATAAATCCCTAGGTAAGGCATGGGTTGGGCTGATAGTTTCTTTTAGAGAAGCAAAGAGACTGTCCTTTGCTGAAGCAAAGCCTACTAAGGGGGCTTCCCAGTTGGTTACTGCTCCTTTATAGTTTTTAATATAGTCAGTTATGATTTGTATATAATACTGCTCCATAGTGATGATGCTCCTT
>JAPUES010000220.1:4717-7402 GCA_027492445.1 Sporomusaceae bacterium
ATCTCTATTATTATGAAAAAAATGGAGAATTTTAAAGAAATATGTGGTAAAATTATAATAGAAAGAAAAATCAAAAAATTATAGATGGGGAGGGGTAGCAAGTGAATAGTCAAGAAAAAGTACCGAATAAACAGGATAGTATTTCTTCTGAGACTAAGCCTCTTGACGCTACATCCTCAATAAAAGTATTACTTGCAGAAGATGATTTTGTAAGCAGAAATATGGTTACAATTTTCTTGAAGAAACATGGCTTTACTGTTACAGCAGTAGAAAATGGTAAAGAAGCGACCCTTGTTTTTGAAAAGGAAAGGTTTGATATCGTTTTAATGGATGTAAATATGCCTTATCTTGATGGGTACTCAGCAACGGGTGTTATTCGCGCACAGGAAGAAAATAAGGAGTATTTCACCCCTATTATTGCAATGACGGCCTATGCCCTCAAAGGCGATCGAGAGAAGTGCTTAGCAGCAGGCATGAATGATTACATTAGTAAACCTATTGATCTAAGTCAGCTTGTGGCCGCCATAAACAGACATCTCATAAGAAAAGAGGAAAACAATAAAAATCCTTTTGCCGAGAGTGTCATAGCGCTTATGGAGGATTCTGGGCTTGATAAGGAAACCTGTATGGCCATAGTAAAAGATTTTTGTGCTCAAGGGAAACAATTAATTAAAGAGATTAAACAATGCAATGAGGAAGAAAATCAGGTGAAAATAGGCCTTCTGGTACATAGATTAAAAGGTTCAGCAGGAAATGTAAGAGCCAAGGAAATTGCTAAGAAAGCGTTAGAAGTCGAAAAGGTAATAGCCATGGCAGACTATACAAAGCTTACTTTTTTGGTAGCAACAATTGAAAACTTAATAGAAGATTTCGTGAGCAGTTGTGAGAAGGAGTACACATCATGACGAGCAATATAATGATAATTGATGACTCGCCAATTGATCGTAGAATTATTAGAAAAGTTTTAGAAAATAGATTAGAAGATATTCAAATATTTGAAATGGAAGAAGGCATAAATCTAAATAAAAACTTGATTTCTAATAATATACATATGTGTATTCTTGATATTATGATGCCCATTAAGGATGGATTCCAAGTATTGCAGGAATTAAAAGAAGATTTGTTTTTAATGGATATTCCTGTAATTGTTTGTACAGGGATTGAAGACAAAAAGGCCATAGAAAAAGCATTAACCCTTGGTGCATATGACTATTTTTCCAAGCCTTTAAGCGAAGAAGCTATGAAAATTTCTTTGCCTTTAAAGGTGAAGAATGCTATTCATTTAATGAAAAGAAATGAGGGCATTAGTTATTTAAGTTATCATGATATTCTAACAGGTCTTTATAATCGCAGATTCTATGAGGAGCAAATTAGAAGGTTAAATACGGAAAAACATCTTCCTATTTCCATTATCATGGCCGATATTAATGGGCTAAAACTTGTAAATGATGCTTTCGGCCATGCAAAAGGTGATAACCTTTTAAAGGTAGCTGCCACTGCTATCCAAGGAATGTGCCGTATGGATGACATTGTTGCTCGCTGGGGAGGCGATGAATTTATTATTCTCCTGCCAAACACCAAAAAAGAAGAAGCAGAAGCAGTGGTAGCAAGGATAAAAAACCTCTATTCAGACAAAGAGGTGAATGGAGTCAATCTTAGTATTTCTTTTGGCTGGGATACGAAGGAATCCATTCATGAAGATATTATGGAAGTATTAAAGAATGCGGAAGATAATATGTATAGGAATAAGACCATTGAGAATGAAAGTGTAAGAAGTAATATGATACAAACGATTCTTACAACATTATATGAAAAAAATCCAAGGGAAGAAACACATGCAAAAAGAGTAAGTGAAATAAGCCAGGTCATTGCTAGAGCCATGGGACTTTCTGAAATTGAAGTGGGAAAACTTGTTGTAGGCAGTTTACTTCACGATATTGGTAAAATTGCTGTAGAAGAAAGTATTATTAATAATTCTGGAGCATTAACAGAGCAAGAATGGGGTGAAATGAAACGCCATCCTGAAATCGGCTATCGAATATTAAGTTCTTCTCATGAAATGCTAGAATTAACAGAATGTATCTTGTACCACCATGAAAGGTGGGATGGTACTGGCTATCCGAAGGGGTTAAAAGGCGAAGATATTCCAAGGAATGCAAGGATTATTGCTCTTGCCGATAGTTATGATGCCATGACAGGGGAGAGGCTATACCGTCAGCCCGCAAGCCCAGAAATGGTGATTGAAGAGATTCAAAGGAATGCAGGGATACAATTTGATCCTGAGATTGCACAAGTATTTATAGATAAAGTATTAAAAAGAGGGCATCATTTTGAGAGTGGTGAATGCTAAACACTATTTTGAATTCCTGAAGAGTTTGCTAAAAACTTTACAGGAGTTTTTTTATATAAAAAGAGACATAATAATACTATAATATTTTTGCCGCGTAGCGGGACAAAGGTAGGTTATTTAGTGCCCAAAAAAATATTAATTATTCGCTTAAGCTCGATTGGAGATGTGATTCACTCTACGCCAGTGGCTAGTTCTTTGAAGGCGGCTTGGCCAGATTGTAACATAACCTGGCTAGTTGGGCAGGTATCAGCAGAGCTTTTGCAAGGTAATCCTGATATTGATGAAATAATTATATGGTCAAGAGAAAGATTTGAAAAAAATGTACGTGAGTTAAA
>JAPUES010000221.1:0-3657 GCA_027492445.1 Sporomusaceae bacterium
GATTATTCAGGCGCACCATTTTGCCAATAGGATAGATGGCCACATTCTGATTAAATATATCGACGATTGCTGGATTAAAGAATTCTCCGGAAGCTTTGTTTAAAATCGCAGCTGCATAATATACAGGTGTCGGTAAACGATGGGGCATCCCAACAATTAGGCGTTCATAGACATCGGCAATACTTATAATTTGAGCATACTCAGAAATTTCCTTCCCTTTAAGGCCCATAGGATAACCGCTACCATTCCAGCGTTCGTGATGTTGAAAGCAAGCATTTAAAACATTAACGGATACCGTCTCATTTCTCCGCAGAATCTCTAAAGAGTAAAAAGGATGCCGTTTGTATTCTTCTCTTTCACTTTTCGTTAATTTATTAGAAAATTGTCGTGCTACATTCTTGGGAAATTTTATTTTCCCAACATCGTGAAGCATTGCCGCTAGGCCTAGTTCATCAAGTTGTTTAGAATTATAACCCATGGTAATACCTGTCATAATTGATAAGATACAAGTATTGACGGCATGGGAAAACATATATCCTTCTTTACGCCGCACATCCAAAATATTAACCATATTGGCTGGTTTTTGCTCAAGCTGATTAATCCATTCAGTAACAAGTCTTTTTATGTTAGTGAGTTTTACCCCTTTACCTACACTAAACTGGTTAACAGTCTCTTGAGCAGCTGCAATAGCTTCTTGCCTAGCTTTCAAACTATAGAAATCTTCTTTCACTTCGTTCTTATCTTGAATTTGTGGGTTTCCCACAAACAGGGATGTAAAACCTTTATTGCGAAGATACTCAATGTATCTTTCTTTTATTACAATGCCTTCATGTAACAACACCGTGCCGTCAGCCATAATGAGTGGCTTTGATAAATACATGCCTGGCTGTATTTCATCTAACGTTATACTAAAGATAAGAATCCCCCCACGATAATCATTTCACCCATTCCTTCTAATAATATATATATCGCAATATAAGGGAAAATACTTAAAAGATCCGATCTTTCAAATTTCTATTACTTTTTTTATTTTGTCCTACTCTTGCCATAATGCATGTTATAACATACTAAAGGGTAAAACAAAATAATAAGAAGATGACTCCCGTTCAATACAGAAATCATCTTCTTACTATTCCATCGTTTTGTTTTAGTTGTCCTTTTATCTCTCGATTCCTTCCATCCATTCATGGCCACAAGACGGACATGAATATATTACCCAGCCGTTATCATCATTAATATATGAAAAATACCCTGAAGTTTGGCAGTTTGGACAGGGCTTAGCTGGATAGTAGGTTGCTGATGCAACGGCAGCAAATCCAAGAATGCTCATAGTTACTAACAATAGCATTACAATTAATTTCTTATGATTTTTCAAATGAACTCCCCCTTTCTCATGTTCTTCAATCTTACTTTTAATAGCATAAATTTAGTATACTCTTGGAGGGAAAAAAAATATACTATCCGAAAGTATAGTATTATCATGCTATATTGGGACACCTAAACAGGTTCATCGTCCCATTACATTCGATTCATCATACTTTTTGCCATTCCCGTTCTTCTTACTAATTGCCTTATTATTGAGGAATTCAGAGACTGCAGCATTTATGCAGGTATAGTGTTATGAGGATGCTTGGTTATAAAGGTTAGACCGCTGGCAACAACAAGTAGCCCGGCACAAACCAAATAGGAAATTTGATAGGAACCAGTGGTATCCACAACCCACCCCGCAAGCAACGGACCAATAATACCAGCTAAGCCCCAGGCTGTAAATACTAAGCCATAATTGACGCCTAAATTTTTCATTCCATAGAAATCGGCTGTTGCGGAAGGAAATAAAGAAAATAATGCACCATAGCTGAGACCCGTAAGGGCAGTCCCAAAAGCTAACGATAAGGGAGTAATATAATGAGAGAAAAATAGCATATTAATCGTCTGCAGAGAAAATACAACCAGCATCATCCTAGTGTATCCAAAACGATCTGACCAGTAACCTGCTATTAGTCTTCCAGCAGTATTAAATAAAGCTAGTAAGGCCACCAAGTAAAAGCCATTTTCCCAATGTGCTTGGATTTTGGCAATGGTGGCTAGATGACTAATCATCATCATGCCGGCAGAAGCGGCGAAAGCATACATAAACCAAAGTTTATAAAAAACAGCTGAACGAATAGTTTGCTGCCAGACAGAGTCATTTATGATGGGAGTATTGGCGACCTTTGTTGAAGTTATTATAGGGGCCGTCGGTGGATTTTTGAGAAACTGGGCAAAGGATACAACGATAATAATTGAACCCACTCCGAGAAGAAAGAGAGCGGTTGACAAACCATATTTGGTTAGTAGCCAACTGGTCAAAGGGGCACTATACACGGCTGCCATACCTACACCACTAACTACAATTCCTGTAATCCGGCCCTTTTGAGCCGGCGGAAACCATTTGACTGAGGGTGGTGTGGTTGCGGCATAACAAAGGCCGATACCGATTCCCCCCAGCACACCATACGTTAGAACCATGATCATCGGACTATTGACCAATCCTGAAACCAGTATCCCTGCGCCAAATAAAACTCCGCCAATGGTAGCCACGATTCGCGGCCCAAAAGTATCTTGCAAACGACCAGCAAAAACCATTGTCAAAGCGAAAGCAATCGCTGAAACAGTAAAGGGCAAAGAAGCCTCAAAATTGCTCCAGTGCTGCTCAGTGACTAAAACTTTTTTGATGACACTCCATGAATAGAGAAAACCAACAACTAGGTTAATACCAGTAGCGGCTGCAACTACCATCCAGCCAGTTTTTTTTATCTCATTTGCCATTTTCATCCTCCTAAATTAGTATTAAAAAAACTCCCACCCCCGAAGTTGGGACGAGAGTACTTTCCCACAATACAAACCAATATTATTTTTTGTTACATTGTAACACTTGCATTAAGTCTTTACAAATAATATTTAGAACTAAATCAATAACACAAAAAGAATAGGCCCTTGAAGATTATCACTTTTTCAAAAGGTCTATTCCATTTATAGTTTTTTAACAATGTCAGATTAGCAAGTCATCTACTCTAATTCATTTTTTTAATTCAAGCCTGACCCTCTATTTCTACTTTTGGTGTGAAACAAGGTTCCTGTCCCCCCCGCACTCCCAGCCTATTTTACTGCTGGTCGAGCTTCTTTAACTTCATATAATTTTTTTCCTTGATTTCACTGCGGCCAATTCTTCTTTGATTTCACCTGATTCTAGCATTTCTTGCATTTTTTTATAATCCAACTCTTTTTCCCATTTCGATACAGCGACGGTTGCTACGCCATTACCAATAAGGTTCGTCAATGCTCGTGCTTCAGACATAAAACGATCGATACCTAAAATAAGAGCAAGACCTGCCACAGGTATCGTTGGGATGGCCGATAAGGTCGCTGCCAACGTTACAAACCCGCTTCCTGTCACACCCGCCGCTCCTTTTGATGTGAGTAGTAGTACTGCTAGCATAGTTATTTGCTGTTGCAATGTAAGGTCTGTATTGGTAGCTTGGGCTATAAAAATTGCTGCCATCGATAAATAAATGGAAGTACCATCTAGATTAAAGGAATAACCTGTTGGTATTACCAACCCAACAACGGATTTGGGACAGCCTAATTTTTGGAGTTTATCTATCATGCGTGGTAAGA
>JAPUES010000221.1:3757-7401 GCA_027492445.1 Sporomusaceae bacterium
ACAACGGATTTGGGACAGCCTAATTTTTGGAGTTTATCTATCATGCGTGGTAAGACACTTTCTGAGGAAGAAGTGCCCAATACAATCAATAGTTCTTCTTTAATATAAAAAATAAATTTAAAAATGCTAAATCCTATATAACGAGCAATCAGTCCTAAAACAACAAATATAAAAAAGAAGCAAGTGAGGTAAAAACTGCCCATTAGTTTTGCTAAAGGTGCCAAGGATGCAACCCCATATTTCCCTATGGTAAAAGCCATCGCCCCAAATGCACCAACAGGAGCAGCCTTCATAATGATGTTGATAACGTTAAACAAAACATGAGATATGCCATCAATAACAGTTACGACACCTTTTCCTTTTTCCCCCATAGCCGATAACCCATAACCAAATAGAATGGAAAATAATAAGACCTGAAGTATATCACCTTTTGCAAAGGCATCCACTACTGTACTTGGGATAACGTTCATAATAAAATCAACGGTACCATGTGTACTAGCAGTATTGGTATAACTTGCAAGCGCCTTGGTATCTAAATTTGTAAGGTCGGCATTCATACCCGCACCTGGCTGCAATACATTGACAATCACCAAGCCGATTATTAACGCAATAGTAGACACAACCTCAAAATAAATGAGTGCTTTTGCCCCTACCTTACCAACCTTTTTCATGTCATCCATACCAGCTATCCCCATAACAATCGTACAAAAGATTATGGGCGTAATAATCATTTTAATTAATTTAATGAAACCGTCACCCAATGGCTTCATACTAGCCCCAACCGTGGGATAAAAATAGCCTAATAATACCCCACAAAGAATGGCAAATAGCACTTGAATATAAAGATACTTATAAAACGGTTTTTTCATTTTGTTCTCCCTTCTTACTGATTACTGTAAGGCACACACCAAACTCATTTTACTGCCTGTAGAACACGCATATATAAAAATGGCTTGAATCCTGAGTGGTTAGGATTCAAGTCATTTATTGAAATTGCGTACCCTAGGAAAACATCACATAATCTACTTTACATCTATTGAATCCGGATAATTACCCTTTAAATGCTATCATTTATCCTACTAAAAGTCAAAATTTATTCACACTTTTGCATAAGTATACAAAAACCATGTTAGGCACTTTCATTACCTTTCACCTTGGCTACCAACCTATTTTTACCTTTTCCATAGCTATATTCAATGCTTTCACATGTACCTTTTATAAGCATGATTCCAATGTCATCTTCTTGGCTGCCCTCTTCAAGAGGGTCTGCAGGAATTCCTGCACTTTCAAAGGTACATTCCAAATGCCCACTTTTTTCCGAATAAGAAAGAGTAATCCTAATATCAGTAAAGTCACTTTGCAAACCTAACACTTCTTCCACAAGAAGCAGGACATGACTACATACTTTTTTAGATAACATATGTTTTTCACAAAAAGCTTCAATTTCCCCATTCATAGCATATAAATCGTAATCCTTGCTCACAATATGGTAGTGAAAGCTGCGTATTCGGTTTATAAAGGCTTTTGTTTTTTCTTTGCGTGGATTTTCAAAGATTTGCTCCGGTGTCCCCTCTTCATAAACGATACCCTCATCCATATAAAATACACGATTTGAAATATTGCGAGCAAACTCCATTTCGTGGGTAACAATCACCATGGTCATACCCTCTTTAGCCAGACGCCGAATCACCGCTAACACCTCACTCACCATTGTTGGATCTAAGGCGGATGTTGGCTCATCAAAGAGTAAGACCTCTGGATCCATGGCAAGACAGCGGGCGATTGCTACCCTTTGTTTTTGTCCTCCAGAAAGTTCATCTGGAAAGCTATCGGCTTTTTCTGCCAGTCCCACTAATTTTAACAAGGCTAAGGCTTTGTTTTCCGTATCCTCTTTGCTTTTGCCTAGTAGCTTTATCGGTCCTATTGTAAGGTTTTCTAATACGGAAAGATGGGCATACAAATTAAAGGATTGAAAGACCATCCCCATTTTTTGGCGTATTTGAGGGACATTAGTGTTTTTTGCAAGTAAGGGGACATTGTCAATAACAATGCTACCACCACTAGGGGTTTCCAGTAGGTTAAGGCAACGAAGGAAGGTGCTCTTACCTGTGCCGGAGGGCCCGATTATCGAAACAACCTCGCCTTTTTGTATTTCAGCATTTACATCCTGCAGCACCATAAGCTCCCCAAATTTTTTACAAAGATGTTCTATTTTAATCATGTGCTACCCTCCTTGGTTTACGATTCTTTTTCGGATCACTTTTGTCTCCAATATAATCTAAAACAAGGGCAAGTGACCAAGAAAGAATGAAATAAAGGACAGCCACCATAACAAGAGGGAAAAAGGCATCAAAAGTACGGCTCCTGATAATATCGCTTGCTTTTGTCAAGTCCTGAACAGCAATGTAACCGACAATGGAAGTCATCTTTACGAGAGAAATAAATTCACCCTTATAGACAGGAAGCACCTGTCTTAGAGCCTGTGGCATGATAATGTAACGAAATGTTTGTATCTTGGTAAAGCCGCCTGCAATCCCAGCTTCCTCTTGCCCTTTATCGATACATTCTACCGACGTTCGAAACATTTCAGAAACATAGGCGGCAAAATTCATCCCGAAGGCTAAAACGGCCACAAGCACCGGATCAATATCGACTGATGCAAAGACCACATAATAGATAAGCATCAGCAGCACAAGCACGGGGGTGCCTCGCATGATGGTGATATAAACTTTCGCGCTAGTGCTGAAAAGTTTGTTTTTACTCATTCGTAAAAAACAAATAAAAGCGCCAAGCAATGTTCCAAAAACCGAGGCAAACAAAGCGATGACCGCCGTTGTTTTTAAACCGTCAAGGATAAGTAAATAACGATTTTCTCGTATAATATTATTATAAAAACTATCTGATAAATTTTCTAACATAGGTATAGCTACTACTCCACTAGACTGGTTATCATACTTTGCAATATTCTTTTTCAGGGCGAATACGCTTGCCCCTAATTCATAATAGGGGTCAGAAAAATCAATTTGCTGTTTTCTTTCTTCTGTAATGACGAGTGTGCTTGTCACCTGATCAATCTTGTTTGTAGATACAGCGGCAATTAAGCTACCAAACTCCATGTCCACCAATTTAAGTTCTTTCCCAAGATAGGCGGCAAATCGTTCAGTAAGTTCAACATCAAAACCGATCATCTTATTGTCCTTAACAATTGTAAAGGGCATTCCTTTATCACTTACGATACCGACGGTAAGAACACCATTGTGTTTAGGGTTTTCAATGACAGGCATCTGGCTTGCCCCATCTAATATCCAACGATTTACCATATCATCAAATAAACCCTTTTGTTTCATTTCTTTTAAAAAAATATTAAATTGTTCTCGTAAGCTATCATTTTCTTTATTAAAGCCTATGCCAATGGGTATTGTAAATATTTTTTCTTCTAGAAATCCTAATTCTTTATCATTTCGCAATATTTCTAGCAATGTCTCACGAGTATAAAAAGCCGCTTCTACCTTTCCCGACTTTACTGCAAGAATGAGGTCCGATGGACTTTTATATTGCAAGATTGTTGCATTGGGAAAGGTTTTCATCGCGTATGTGTCATGAACAGAACCGAGTAAAACTCCAATGCGTTTATCTTTTATATC
>JAPUES010000222.1 GCA_027492445.1 Sporomusaceae bacterium
TTATCATTACTGCCCGTTTTTACAAGTTGCCCCACTTCATCCCAATCAGCACGAATAAAGGCCAGTAGTTCCTTGGCAGTTCGCGAGTAAAGTTTTGTTCCCTCGTAATCTGGTTCCTCCCCGAACACCTTTTGCAGCAAAACCCCATCCGTGCCAAACCAACGGGGCACCAGACCTCCTAGGAAAAATCCCTGTTCTCGCAATTGCTGCACCGCAACTCCAATCTGGGGGTAAGCAGTGTTGAGGGTTAGCTGCAAGCTAATTACCTGCCGCCGAGCTGCCTCAGACAAAAAGCCCTCCATAATCACTGGCCAGTCAGCCCCAATCACACGAACTGCGATTTTCCAAGTTTGAGCGGCTGGATAATATTTTTCTTCCCAAACCGTAACCCCACTATCAGGTAGGGGAGCTGTTCCAAGCTCAAAGCATCGAGGGCGAAAGGGCTGAGATAGACGTTGTAAAAATTCAGCATATACCTCTGGCAAATACACCTTTTCCAGGGGATCAGTACATTCTAAAAAACTAAACACACAGGATACACGCTTCGTCTCTGCCTTATTGTGGTTATTGTCTTTAAAACTGTCACCTGCTAGTTGATTTAGTTCCAAGGCACAGTCCATCATACCAGCCTTATTCCCACTGACTTGGGTAAAATAATGACAACATACTGCTTCACCAAAAATACCATCACTCTCACCATTTTCATTAAAATTGGGATTAAAATAGTAATTGAGTAATAAGGCTGATACATTCGTAAGCTTATAAGCAGGATCAACTACCATATTTCCCGCCTCCCACAAGCGAGGGCTAGGAGCCGTCTTGAATAATGCAACGTAACCAACAGCTTTACCAACCTTGTCAAAAGCTAGTGCCGAGGCTAAACGTCCCTCCTCAATTTCTTGCCAGAGGCTTTCTGGTTGATATACATATTTCAAGGGAAAATCCTCACCATATACGGAGCGAAACACAGTGCCCACATGGCTAGCATTGGATTTATCAACGGCAACGATTTGAAATAACTCTTCCACTGGCAGACACCCCCACGTGATTACTCTGAAAGACGCTTATCTAGATACACTACTACCGAACTAATATCTGTCAAAGATCTTAAATCATCTGGATTTACCTCTATACCAAATTCGTCCTCAGTTAGCACTAACAGTTCACTAATATCAAGGGAATCAAACTTTAACTGTTCCACTAGTAAGGCTTCTGGTTGTAAGTCCTCTCTAGAAAGGTCTTTCTTCTTAAGTTTCATGATGATATTACACACTTTTTCCATTGTTGTCATAATAAATCACTCCTTACTACATTTTATAACATTACTTAAATACCCATATTCTTCTTATTTCTTTAAACACCTCCCTCACTACCATGTAACAACTGTCTATAGAGCATAGCTATTCTTCCTCCAACCGTCTTACATTTTCTCGATCGGTACGAATAAAAGCCAGTAACTCCTTTGCTGTTTTGTCATATAGTTTTATACCTTCATAGTCCGGTTCTTTCCTTAGTACCTTTTGCATCAATAGACCATCTGTTCCAAACCCGTGGGGCACTAGCCCCCCTAAGAAAAATCCTCTATCCCGTAGTAGCTTTACAGCAGCCCCTAGATATGGACAAGCGGCATTGAGTATTATCTGTACACTGATGGCCTTACGCTCAATGGCCTGGCTTAAAATTTCTGTTAAGAATACAGCCCAGTCAGTACCGATTTCCTGGATGATTACTTTCCAACTCTGGTTCGCTGGATTGTACTGTTCCTGCCAAACTGTCGTCCCTTCATTCGGCAATTCCATCTTTGAAATCCGAAATGTTCTTGGTTTTAAAGGCACAGCCAACTGCTTTAGAATATGGGCATATTCTACTGGTAAATATACTATTTCTGGCTGTTCATTAATTTCCCAGTATAACTGTAAGGAAGCGACACGTCCCTTTTCTTGTTGGTGGTCTTTAAAAATGGACTTATCTAAGGCGTCTAGCACTAGTGCACAAGAAACCCAGCCGGCCTTTACACAAACAATTTGCGTAAAGTAGTGGTGGCATACGGCCTCAGCAAACATACAGTCAATGGCAACTCTTTGACAAACGGACATATTGATAAAATAGTTAGCCAATACGGAGGATAAATTGGTGTATTGATACATAGGATCAACCACTAAGCTCCTTTCCTCCCAAAGGCGAGGATTGGTGGTTGATTTTGCGAGGGCCACATATCCCGCTGATTTCCCTTGACGATCAGAGGCGAGTACCGCCAATAAATTCCCTTTATCTATCTCTCCCACTAGTAGTTCTGGTTCATACACATAGGGATAAATATACTCCTCCCCATATAGAACTCGAAAAATTTCTCCCACTTGCTGAGCTGTTTCTCGATCCACAAAATCTATCGTAAACAAGAGCAGTCCCCCTTAGCTATACCACCGCATTACGATGGATCCCCAGGTCAGACCAGATCCAAAACCAGTTAAAACAATTGTATCTCCTTTATGAATCCGACCATCTTGCAAGGCTTCATAGAGTGCAAGGGGAATGGAAGCCGCGCTAGTGTTTCCGTATTTTTCTACATTAATCATAAATTTTTCAATAGGAACCTCAAGCATTCTAGCTGCTGCCTTAATAAGGCGGAGATTCGCTTGATGAGGAATAAACATCCTTATCTCTTCTTTTTGAACCTTGGCCATCGCCAAAGCTCGTTCTGTTGCTTTCGGCAAAATTTTCATGGCAAATTTCGCCACTTCTGCCCCATTCATCTTAAACTTATTCAATCTTTTTTTAATAGCCAGCTCTGTGATAGGCATGCGCGAACCGCCTGCGGGCATACATATATACTCACTCCCTGAGCCATCTGCACCTAGATACATGGATAATATGCCGAAATCTAGGGGTGCTTGACGCAATACTACAGCCCCCGCTCCATCCCCTAACAGAATACAAGTCTCCTTGTCTTCCCAATCTACTACGGTAGACAGTACCTCGGTACCGATAACCAATATGGTACGATAAAACATGGTAGCAATAAATTGGCTACCTATCGTCAAGGCATAGATAAACCCTGAGCAGGCTGCTGCCACATCAAAAGCCGCTGCATTTTTCATCCCAAGTTTTTCTTGAATTAAGCAAGCAGTCGCTGGAAACTGCATATCTGAACTGCCAGTTGCCACAATAATCAAATCTACTTCTTCTGGTAATACCCCAGCATTTTTAAGGGCCTGCTGTGCCGCAATCGCCCCAAGATCGGAAGCGGCTTGCTCAGGATTGGCCATACGTCGTTCCCGAATTCCCGTGCGATCTTCAATCCATTCTGCACTGACTCCTAGCCCTTGGGCTAACTCTTCATTAGTTAGTACCTTATCGGGAATACAAATACCTATTCCCACTATCCCAGCATTCACTTTATTCCTTGGCATGACTTTCCCTACCGCCTTCCACATCTAAAAATCACGATTTCATGACTACGGACACAACTATCTGATTAATTCACCCTTTCTCCAAAACTTTTGCTTTTCCTGCAATAATTTACCTATCTTTCACGACCTACTAACCGGTTGTTTCAAATTTGTAAGTTTTTAGCATTCGAAATAATAAGATTAAAGCTACTATCGCTGTAAGCATCGTTGCCAAGGGATGACTCCAGAATACCCCTCTCTCTCCCCAATGGCTACCAATCCAGTAGGCCAAGGGCACCCGTAATACAATAATATAAGCAAAAGAAATAATCATCATGTAGATGGGTTTTTTCAGTCCTTGCACTGTGCCATTAAAAGCAAATAGTATGCTAGAAAAAACAATGGAAATGCCTGATGCCTGAATGGCGTAGCCACTCAGTTCTCTTAGCTCCCCCGGCGGGCGAAAAACAGCATTTAGCGCATGAGGGAAGAAAATAAATAGTAGCATAACGGGCACTACAATGCTAAAAGATAATGCAAAGAAAAATGTTATGCCCCTTCGAATTCGTATATAATCTTTCTTTCCAGCATTAAAGCTAATAAAAGTTGCCAAGGCATTGCTCATACCCATGATTGGTAACATGACCATCATTTCCGTACGAGACATCATATTCCACGCCCCCACTGCCACAGTACCAAATTGAACAAGCACGCCATTGAGTAGCATTAAACCAACAGGCATCACCAAATAAGAGCTAGCAATAAACATTCCCTGACTCCCAATACGTCGCCAATCTTGAATCATTTCTCTTGTCGGAAGAATCGTCAATCGTCTATACCCAGCTATTCTTAAACGCCAAGCCAAATAAATTGCAGCGCCAAGCTGCCCAATCAATGTCCCAAGAGTGGCACCAGCCGTCCCGAGGCCTAAACCAAATATAAGAAGGGGATCGAGGGCCATATTCAGTACATTCCCTAGAATCATCCCCTTCATGGGAGTCACTGTATCCCCTCTAACAATAAACAAGGCCTCTGCACTCATTACATATCCCATAACAGGAAAGCCAAGCACCAACCAAAATGTAAAGCCATAGACATGGTCCATAACCACAGCATCAGCACCGAGAAAGGTAAAAAATATCTGGCAGATATGAGGCACTAGCAAGGGCAAAAAGCAAATCATCGCCAGAGTCATAAGCGGCAGTATGGACATACTCATCCGCTGAGCATCCTCCTCCTTACCAGCTCCTCGTTCATGACTGATAAGCACCACACTGCCCATAGCAATTCCCTTCCCTAGTGAAAGAGCAAGATAAGTTAAGGGTACTGCCAAAGAAATAGCAGCTAACGGTATTTCACCTAACCAGGAAATAAAGATGGTATTCACATAAGAATATAAATTTTGAAAAAACAAGGAAACCATTAAGGGAATGGCTAGCTTAATCATCACCCTCGGAACGGAATCATTTGCCATGTCTAGTCTAACTGTCATTTAAAAACCTCCCCTATCCGCTGACACACCTTAGATGATTTTTTTAAGCGCTCGAATAAAGCCTTCCATCACTGGTACAGCATGCAATGTCACCCGAATATGATTGGGAAAGCGAAATCCTGTCATCGTCCGCACCATGTAACCCATGCCCATGAGTTTGCGATATGCTAAGGTATCACTAAAGGGCAAACGAATGATAACATAGTTCCCTTCACCGCAAATATAAGGCAGCCCTAAACCTGCAAGCTCTTGCTTCAAATATTCCTTAGATTCCCGCACTAAGGCTCTTGTCTGCGCAACATGACTGCCATCATCCTCTAAAGCCGCAAGAGCTGCTTCCTGAGCCAACGCATTCACCGAATATACGATGCAGGTGCGGCGAATGACATTCACAATGTCAATATTGCCTGCTAAATAACCAATACGCAGTGCCGCCAAGGCATACATTTTAGAAAAGGTCCGAAAAATAACCAGATTCGGATATTCCTTGATGAGACTCATCCCATCGGGAAAATCGGCTGCCTCGGCAAATTCGGCGTAGGCTTCATCCACCACGACAATTTGCCGTCCGTCCACCTTATCGAGAAAAGCTCGCAGGCGTGCCATACTCCAGTATGTGCCCGTAGGATTATTCGGATTACAAATAAAAATAATTTTTGTCCGCTCATCTACTGCAGCAAGCATGGCCTCATCATCAAAAGCATAATCCTTAAGAGGCACTAAGCGACTTTCAAACCCAGAAAAATCCGCTACCCATTCATATACAGCAAAGGTCTTATCCCCTGTGATAATGTTATCACCTTGCTCGCAAAAGGCCTTGATAACAAAGGAAATAACTTCATTTGCACCGTTACCTATAATAAATGCATCGGGAGACATTCTATAAATTTCACCTAGTCGTTGTCGCAAACAATACGCATCACCACTAGGATAAATCGCCGCCCGTTCTGGCGCAAAATTCCTTATCACTTCTAGTGCGTGTGGCGGTGGACCAATCACATTTTCATTATTATTCATTCGGCATAAAAAAGGAGCACGATACATTTGTTTTAACATTTCATCTGGTTTACTAGGGATATAGGGCTCAATTTTATGAATATAAGGCGGCACCAACTGTTTAAGGGGAGGAAACTTACCTACCATATCAAATTCCTCCCGCATATTGGAATACAATGACATCCCCTTGCCCACCCCATGGCAATAGAAAGGACGGCGCAAAACCAGTAGCTCTCAGGTCAGCTGCTAGCACTGCTTCCAATTCTTTACCCATATCTAGTTCAAATAATATGGTTTCTATCCCCTGCTGTTGCAAAGAAGAAACATAATCCTTTACCACTGCCTGCCCATCGGCGCCGACAACTAGGGCAGAAAGAACGGCTTGTTTTTGATTGCCATCGACTATAGTGGCAAATACAGAATGGGGAAGGAGTTTTTCACCTGCCTCTGTAGCTAAAATGATATTTCGTGGCAAGCAAAGACGTTCATAAGATTTCTCCACAAACTCTTTTACAGAAGAATGAACAAAAACCACCATTCCTGTATCCTCTTCTAATTGCCGATAGAGTACTGAGAGAGACTCTCCTCCGTCCTCTCTATTACTAGCTTGGGGATAAATGAGTTCTTCAAAATATTCTCGCGGGATTTCCTTTGTTCCTTGTCTTACCACCATACTAACAGCACTAGAACGGGCTACTTTTTCTAGTACTTTCTCTACTAATAATGTAGCCAATCCTTCTTGAAAAACATAAGGACCATATGCTTCCACCAGCTTGCCACTCCACTTCCATAGCATACCGCCGCCTACATTGCCTTTGCTATCAACTGCCACTACCCCTTCAAATTCACCACTCTCTACCATATCAACAACCTTACCAGGAAAGCGAAAAAAATTAGGAGCTGCTGCGCCATAAGAGTTCATTACCCTTTGGGAAAACTGCTTTAACTCTTCCCGCCCGCCAGGGTGAATTGTATAATTCCCCCGCGGCAGTATTGGCAATTCTCCTACCATTTCAGGATACTGTTTTTCCACCAAAAAATATAAACCCACCTCTTTATCCTGTTCCATTACTAGCTTAAAGCGATCCACCATGCGAGCGGCTAACAAGATTCCCATCTCTGCCAAAGAATCTTCATCGTCCATATCCGTAATAGCTGTCTGATTCATAACCCTTGTCGGCAAAGAGCGAGGTGAAATTAAGCAGGCAATTTCCACATAATACCCTCCAGGTCTAGCAATAAGGCGCATAGTTTCGCCTTGTCCCGTCTGCCCCGAAAGAAAGACAAAGATTTCCTCAATCGCCAAAACCAGTCGTAGAATCCTGCCATCAGCCAGTCCAAAGGCCTTGGCCGCACTTTCTACAAACCCTGTCACCAAAGGTAGCATCTCTATCCCTAACGGCAACCGCAAATCCACCACTTTATTCGCTTTCATACTCATTCTCCTCTTTTTAAAATCACTTCCGATATCCAATTAAAAATAAAAAGCCAAGCATGATATT
>JAPUES010000223.1 GCA_027492445.1 Sporomusaceae bacterium
GCAGGCCATTTCCATGAATTTGTCTCGCGTTTCATTACGGCTAAAGCGGCAAGACATGGAGAATAGATTAATACAAAAACCATCAATGCATAGGCCACTAAAGGATTCATATGTTCATCTTTTTGTAAGGCTTTCGTCATACTAGAAGCATTTTCATTCCCATCCCCAATACTATAGATGGTTCCCATGGTACTTACTACTACTTCTTTAGCTGTAACGCCTGATACTAAACTAATACCAATGCGCCAATCAAATCCTAGAGGGCGTATAGCAGGCTCAATGGCTTTACCAAATTGACCAGCATAACTTTTTTCTAGATTTTCTCCGGTCTTCTCATTTTCAATATTTCCCTTCTCATCCTCTAAGGCTTGTATCAATGTTACATACTTTTCGGCATAGGGATATAGCTCGCCATTTTCCTTCGCAAGTTGCTGCTTACTTTCTGTTTTTACGGCTTCTAAGTTAGTATATTCCACAGAATTTTCTTCTAAATCCTTTGTTCGTTCTGCAAATTTTGTTTCTTCTTGCTGTAGTTTCTCAATCAAAACAGTTAATTTAGCATTTTGACTAATGTCTTCAACACTGAGGGGCAGCAAAACTTCTGCAGCGACTTGTTGGGAATAGCTTTCTTCTGCCTTAGCTAACAGCTCATCATAATCTTTTGCATATTCAATATCCTTAGGATAGGTGGTCAAAAACCACATTAGAATGGATGCTGCTAGTATAATGGTTCCTGCCTTTTTTAAATACAAAGTACTACGTTCCCACATATGAATTACTACACTTTTGAAGGTAGGTACTCGATAAGGAGGTAGTTCCATGACAAACGGTTCGCTTTCCCCTTCAAATAAGGTGGTGCGAAACACCCAGGCCATAACCATTGACAATATAATTCCTAATAAATAAATGGAAAATAGCACATTACCTGCAATTTCTTCCTCAAAAAAAGCGGCAATCAAAATAGTATATACAGGTAACTTAGCGCTACAACTCATCAACGGCGACACGAGCATGGTAATAATACGATCACGAGGATTTTCCAGTGTTCGAGTGCCCATCATTGCTGTCGCACTGCAACCAAAACCTAAGAGCAAGGGGATAAAGGATTTGCCATGAAGGCCAAAACGTCTCATTACCCTGTCCATGATAAAAGCGGCTCTAGCCATATAGCCAGTATCCTCTAAAATTGCAATTGCTAAGAACAACAATAAAATACTTGGTATAAATACCAAAACACTACCGACACCACCAACCACACCATCGACAATTAAGGACTTTAAAGGACCATCACTAATAATATTATCCAGATAGCTTCCGAATGCTCCAAAACCTGCATCAATCAAATCTGAAGGAATGGCACCTAATGTAAATACCAAGTTAAAGACCAGCCACATTAAAGCAAAAAAGATAGGTAATCCAAACATTCTATTCGTCAAAAATTTATCAATTTTATCGGAAATGGTTTCTGCGTTAACATTACGATTATCAACAGCATGCTGATAGACCTTGCCGACAAATTGGTATCGTTGCCCAGCTATAAAAACCTCTACATCTTCACCTAGTTTTGTAATAAGCTCTTTGCGGAGTTTATTACTAAGCTCTAAAACCTCTTGTGCTCCCTGTAACTCTTGCACCGTATCAATGATATTTACATCGTTTTCCAGCAGTTTCAACGCCAACCATCGGGTTGGAAATTGAAGCATTTTATCTAATGTGACAAGTAAGGATTCAAGTTTTTGTATGGCTCCTTCAATTTCTTTCCCATAATTTAGTCTAAAGTGGGAAAGATTTCGATTGAGATCCGCCTTTGAAATAGTTTCAAGCAAACTTTCCATACCCTGATTTCCTACACCATTGGTACGTACAACGGACATTCCACCTAAATACTCAGATAGCTTTCTATCATCTATTTTTAGACCTGTAGAATCCGCCACATCAATCATATTGAGTGCTAAAATTGCTGGACGTTCTAACTCCAAAAGTTGTACTGTTAAGTATAAATTGCGTTCTAAATTAGAGGTATCAACAATATCAATCACCATTTCTGGCTTATCATTTACAATAAAATTGCGCGTTATTACTTCTTCTAAAGAATAGGCTGTCAAGCTATAAGTACCAGGCAAGTCAACGATAAAAAATTCTTTATCATTGAATTTTCGATAGCCTTCCTTTTTCTCCACTGTTACACCAGGGTAATTCCCTACATGCTGACGACCACCTGTGAGATTATTAAAAATCGTAGTCTTTCCTGCATTTGGATTACCAACAAGAGCGACTGTTACTTTTTTTTCTCCCATTATCATTCCCCTTCCACTTTAAGCCGTTCTCGATATTGATTATCATTATCATCTGTATTATTTATTATTAACTTACCTGAATTTGAGTGGCCAAGCAGCAATCAAGCATTAATCTTGATTGGCCAACACGCACTAACAAGGTACCATTTATCCGATTCATAATTTCAACAGAACAGCCAGGAATAAAGCCCATATTCACCATGCGCATACGTACATTACAGGAACAAGCAAAACCTTTAATAATACACTTTTGTCCAATTTGAGCACATGCGAGAGGCATAGGAATTCCCCCATTCTTTAGTTACTTTCTAGTTCAATCATTTGAGCTTCGCTTTTCCGCAAAGAAAGGTTAAATCCTTTTACTTTTATTTCCATTGGGTCGCCAAGGGGTGCAAATTTTTGTACTTCAATTAATGTGCCCGCTACAACTCCCATATCCACAATACGTCTTTTGATCATACTAGTTCCAATTACCTTCTTAACAATACCTTTATCTCCTGGCATTAAATCACTAAGAAGTCTACTCATTACACTGTCCTCCTAAAAACCACTGATATTAATTCTCATTATCATAATATATTCTATAATAATATAAAGGCGATACCCTGTCAAGCATTAATCTTCTAATTATGTCTACTAAAACAAAACTCTCAACAGGAACTTATTCCCATTGAGAGTTGGTTATCATAAGGATAAAACTAAGAAAATGAAAGAGAGAAGGATAAACCTTCTCTCAAAAAGCAACCATCCCTACACTTGTTTTACTTGAGAAAAACTCAACCTCAATCTCAACCTTTCAGGACGAAACTCATTTAACCGTTACTACAAGACTAGACTTACTGTAAAACCACTAACGAAGAGGATATTCCTACGGGGACAATTATGCATGGTTCACAAGAAACTTTCGGGACCTATAAGAAAGAACACGTTACCTTATAACCAACTAACTTTTTGCACAGACTAGAAGTGTTACTCCAAAACTCTTTGCATTACTAAGTCATTTGTAAGGATGGTGCTTATCTAGATAATACCATGGACTAAGTAAATTTGCAATAGTTATTTGAAAATTCTTATTATATTTTTAATGATGCATATTCATGGGTTTATCTAGGGGATTCCATCCCATTAATTGGGGGTCAACCATCCCTACAACCATTGCAATATGAGCAACGATTAGGAATAAGGTAAGCAGTATAAAATGCACTTTGATTCGTTCATCTTCTGCTACTCCTTTAAAAATAACACCCAATTCTAATAAGGCAATCCCAAAAAGAGGGATAACACCACTTAAATAAGAACCTACTGCAATCATATCCCCCATTCCTCTCCATACTATGTTAGGAACAACGGTAAGTCCAAGCTGCAGAAAAATTCCCAGGAAATAAAATCCTAATACAATGCCTATCCACTTATTCCAAATGCGTGCTACTCCAGGATTTTTGCGATTAAATACCACAAAAAACTCAGTCGCTACCAAGGCCTCTGCCAAAGCTACGGGAATTAACATATAAATAATTAAATTCCAAGGCTGATTTGTTGCCAATAGTTCCATATAATTTGTCATACTCATTTTAAAAGCCTCCTCATTTCTATATACCCATACTATAGCAATAGAATATGAAGAACTTATGAATTTTTATAGTTATTTTAACATTTGAGAAACAAAAACTAACTTTATCCCCTTTTTTTCTAATTCAGAAATCATTTCACTAATAGCCCTTGCCGTATTCATACGGGCATGACCGATTACAATAATACTACCATTGCTACTTGCTATTTCTTGTGCCGTACGGAGCTTTCCTTTTACAGCCGCAACTGAATCCGTATTATCTATAAATAGTTGATTTTGCCCTGTTTTTACTCCTAATTGTCGGGCAGTATCAGCCGCTATCGACTGGCCATTGGTATGACTATCTAAAAAAAATAAATTATTATTTTTAAGTTCACCAAGCACAGTTTTCATAACCCTTTTGTCAGCTGTAGCTCTCGATCCTTGATGATTATTAACCCCAATCAGCCCTGGAATACTCTGAATTGCTTTCCTCGTCATTTCTTGAATTTCATGTTCTTTCATAGCAACTGTAATCGTAAGCTTTTCCGATTGCTCTGCTTGATCTAAAGGTTCCATAGGTAAATGCAAAATAATTTGTTGCCCCGAACTTAAGCCTCGCGCCGCAGCTTCATTACTAAAAGGACGATATGGCAAAATAGCAAAGGTCATAGGACGATGAATCGCAGCAAAAGCTTCAATCGGCTCACTGCTATAGCCAAAATCGTCAATTACAATAGCCATTTGACCACTGCCTTTGACTTCAGGTTCTTTATTTATAGTGACTGTCTTTCCTTTTGCAAGATAGACACGATCACTAATAATAGTAATATCATCCCCTGCTATTTTATCTTTAAGACCAATGTCTAGGCGTATGACCGGCACACCTTGATATTTATCAGGCTCAGCTAAGATCACTTGCCCCCCCGATCCCTGTACAACCTTTTGCAACGCTTCCTGCACTTTCTCTGCCGCCATTTCACTTGGTATATTCACCAATAACTGCCTAGTGTGCCAACGGATTAACCCTTCCACTTTTTGGCGAGGAACTTCTTTCATCATATCCTTTGTATCTTGTACTGCCAAATTGTTTTGTCGTAGCGCCTCATCAACAGCTCTGTGTATTTTATTCCCATTCTCTGTAAAATCAATGATAGAACCAGCACCTGTTTTTTCTAAATCATGGCGAAGAGCTGAAGTGGGATTGGATTGCTCTGTAAATTTTAAATATCCTATTCCAAGTAAAGCCACTGCCACAACAAGTATCCATATTATTTTTGTATTTCGCCCTTTTGCCATCTAGATCTCCTTTTCATCCCAAACCATTTAGCATTAGTATCCATAAAAGATTCTCGTTTTCCGGTTATAATCCTTTATCACCACTTGGTTAATTTGGACTTTATATTAGTTTTTTATAGTAGTAAATCAATTTAATTTACTATATAATACTTTATTAGCTATATTAATGAACTTTTTCAAAAAATAACCAAGGCAATGCCTTGCCGAAATAGCATCTCACTTTTCCAAAATAATTTCTAAATTAACAAGGGGGAAGATATAGTGTTTAGCTTCTTTCATAGAGCTATCATTGGTAAACCACTAAAAAGTGAAGAAGCCTCCAACGAGAAACTTCCCAAGTGGAAAGCCCTATCCATTTTTTCATCGGATGCCTTATCCTCTGTTGGCTATGGGCCAGAGCAAATTGTTGTCACCTTAGCGGCTTCTAGTATGCTAGTTTATGGGTATTTTGGCTATGCTTCACTAGCTGTTATTTTATTACTTGCCATTGTAACATTATCATACGCTCAAGTGGCACGGGCAAATCCTGGAGGCGGCGGTTCTTATTCCATTGCACTACAAAACCTAGGAGAAACACCTGCTCTCATTGCAGGAGCTGCTCTTTTTGTAGACTATGTTCTAACGGTTGCCGTTAGTATTTCTTCAGGAACCGATGCGCTATTATCCGCCTTTCCTTTTTTATTAGGACATGAGGTAGCAATTGATTTATTCGTACTTATTATTATTTTAACAATTATCAACCTTAGAGGTGTAAGAGAATCTTCTAATATTTTTGTCTGGCCTACTTATTTTTTTATAGCTGGAATCTTATTTATGATTGGCACTGGAGTATATAACGCTTTAACTGGCAGCGCTCCTGTCATCCCCTCTCAAGCACTCGTAAAGCAACAACTTGACTGGACCGTTATGGTATTGGCGCTAAGAGCTTTTGCAAATGGTTGTAGTTCTATGACCGGTATTGAAGCCATCTCCAATGGCGTTCCCATGTTTAAAGAGCCTGCTGTTTCCAATTCTATAAAAACTACTTATTTAATGTCAGCTTTGCTTGGAACTATGATTATTGGAATATCTTTTTTATTTATGCATTATTATTTATTGCCAGAGGCAAATGTTACAATGCTTTCCAATCTTGCCGAACAGGTTTTTGGTCGCAACTGGACTTATTATTATATACAAATTACCACAATGCTTGTTTTATATTTAGCTGCAAATACCTCTTTTCACGGATTGCCTCCCTTATTATCTGCAATGTCCCGGGATTCTTATGTTCCTCGTTTTCTTGGAACGCGAGGGGAAAAATTAGGTTATTCTAATGGGATTTTATTACTCAGTATTATTGCAGGTCTTTTAATTATTATGTTTAACAGTAATGTAGAGCATCTCATTTCCTTGTATGCTATTGGCGTATTCCTTTCTTTTACTATTGCCCAATGTAGCTTAGTCGTAAAATGGAAACGCGAAAAAACTCCTGGCTGGATTTCAAGAACCCTTATCAACGGCCTTGGTGCTTTCGTTACTGGCACTGTTGTATTAGTCATTGCCATAACAAAATTCCAATATGGCGCCTGGATTGTTATTGTTTTCATACCTTTTATGATTTATATCTTCAAAACTATCCATAAACATTATATAACTACAGCTGATCAGCTACGCATTTCACCAAGTGATTTTGTTGAACATCTTACAGTCTACAATCCTAGAAATCTGGTTATTGTCCCTATCTCAGGCTTGACGAAAGTTGTTGCTGAATCCCTACGGTATTCTAAAGCCCTTGGTGCTGATGTCATCGCCCTCTATATCTATACGGATGAAGAAGAACGTAAAAAGCTTGAGGAGAAGTGGAAAACTTTTAACTTAGATATTTCCTTACACTTTCTCTATTCACCCTTTCGTTCCATCGTCAGACCCATTTTGGCCTATGTCAGTGAACTAGAGATGCAAAAAAGCATTTATGATTATATCACCATTGTAATTCCTGAATTTGAAACAGCCAAATGGTGGCATCGATTGTTACATAATCAAACGGGTTGGATTCTTCGCACCTTATTAATTTTACGTGAAAATGTAATTGTATCTACCTTGCCTTATCATTTTAAAAAGTAATAGTATCCTAAAACTGCTGTTTGCCTTAACATTGGCAAGCAGCA
>JAPUES010000224.1 GCA_027492445.1 Sporomusaceae bacterium
CCTTTTCTTGAGTCGCCACCAGAATTTGTGGTATAATACGAAATCAAGAAAAAAGTGAGGGTTTGACAATGAAAAAAGCAATGATTGAAATGGAAAAGGGAACTATTGTCGTTGAACTATTTGATCAAGAAGCGCCTAAGACGGTAGCAAATTTCGAAAAGTTGATTACGGAAGGTTTTTATGATAGCCTTACCTTTCATCGGGTTATTAAAGGTTTTGTAGCGCAAGGGGGCTGCCCTAAAGGGAATGGTACTGGTGGACCTGGCTATGAAATTCCTTGTGAGACGAAAGGTAACCCACACAAAAATACCAGGGGCGCTTTGTCCATGGCGCATGCTGGCCCCAATACAGGTGGCAGTCAATTTTTCATCGTATATGAACCACAACCTCATTTAGATGGTGTCCATACTGTTTTTGGTAAAGTTGTTGAGGGTATGGATATTGTGGACCAGATTCGTAAAGGTGATAAAATGAAAAAGGTTACCATGCTATAATTAAAAAAATCCTGAAAAGTATTATGCTTTTCAGGATTTTTTTAATTTAGTTGCCTTACAGATTAGTAATTTGCCAATCAATTGGAGTTTTCCCCAGAGCTGTTAGCAGGCTATTGGTTTTTGAAAAAGGTTTGCTTTTAAAAAAACCTCGATGGGCTGATAAGGGGCTTGGGTGCACAGACTTAATAATATGGTGCTTGGTATTGGTGATAAGACTCGCCTTGGATTGGGCATTACTGCCCCATAAAATAAAAATAACTGGTTCCGTTTTTTCATTTAGTATTTGGATGACTTTGTCCGTGAAAATTTGCCAGCCGATAGTTTTATGAGAATTAGGCTGTCCTTCCGCGACGGTAAGAACATTGTTCAGGAGAAGTACGCCCTGCTCGGCCCATTTTTTCAGATAGCCGTTATTTGGTATAAAACAACCAATATCATCTTGTAATTCTTTATAAATATTAAGCAAAGATGGCGGTGGTTGAATACCTGGCTTTACGGAAAAACTTAGCCCATGGGCTTGATTTGCTCCGTGATAGGGATCTTGGCCTAAGATTACAACGGTCACATCCTTATATGCCGTATAATGCAGCGCATTAAAAATATCATATTTATCAGGAAAAATTGTCTTAGTTTGGTACTCGCTAATCAAAAAATGTCGTAGCTGTACATAATAGTCTTTATTAAATTCGTCTTTTAAAAAGTCTTGCCAATCGTTTTTTAAAATTATCATTTTCATCACCCAAGAAATTATATCATAAGCAAAAAACTAAGGAAATGTTTTGCTAATCAAAGTTATGACATTCTTTACATTACTTATCCTTCAGAACTAAAAACAAAACGGTTTTTACCAGAATTTTTAGCGATATACATAGCAGAATCAGCTTTTTTAATTAATTGATCCATCGTAAGGCCGTCATGAGGATAGATGCTAATGCCAATGCTAGCAGTAACGAATCCTTCGTTATTTCCTAAGAGAATTGGCTGGCTAATTTCATGAATAATTCGTTGGCAAATCTTGTGGATGCAACTTTCGTTAGGGTTTTCCATAATAATTGTGAATTCATCTCCCCCGAGTCTTGAAACAGTATCGGAAGATCTCACTGATTTTAACAAGCGCATCGCAACAATTTTCAGCACAATGTCACCGCTCGCATGACCGAAATTATCATTTATGGATTTAAAACCATCTAAGTCAATAAATAGCACGCTCAGCAGGGAACCTTCTTTTTGAGCAGTTTCTAATGCAACCTGTAATTTATCATGAAATAACATGCGATTGGATAATCCTGTGAGAGTATCATGAGTAGCCATTTCTTCTAATAATTTTTGTGCCTTTTCTCGTTCGACTATTTCAGTCTTTAATTCACTAGTACGTTCTTCCACTAAAAATTCAAGGCGATCACGGTGCATGCGAATTTCTTCTTCCGCTGCTTTTCTTGCGGTAATATCTCGTAAGGTGACTAGTGTGGCGAGCTTGTCATTAAAGGTAATAATCGTGAAGTTTAAAATCACAATACATTGGATTGTTTGGTCTTTGACAATGCGTAGTTCATATTCGCCAGGTACATCTTCGCCAGCAAGCTTTTTGCTATAATAGTCATTGATTAATTCTCCATCCTTTTCTGTAAGAAAAAGCATGAAATTATGTCCGAGAAGTTCGTCGGCATTATAGTTGGTAATTCTCATTAAGGCCTTATTAACAAATTCAATAATACCATCTTGAATAATACAAACGCCTTCCGACATATTATCCACTAGTTTACGATATTTTTCCTCTGAAAGTTCGAGAGTAGTATATAATTTTGAATTTTCTAGTGAAATTGCTAATTGTTTGGAAATTACATTAAGCATTTCTACTCGCTCCAAGCTAAAAGCCCCTTCAAGTAAGGTGTTTTCAAGATAAAGAATCCCAATAATCTCATCTTTACTGAGAATTGGCATGCACATAATGGATTTATGCTGATGCTCTGCAATATAAGGGTCATCCTTATATTCAGAAAGGCAGGCATTGCTAAGAATAATATTTTCCTTTGTATGTTCAACATAATTGAGTACTTGTTTTGGTAAATCAAGAGCATCCTCTAAGGTTTTCCCTGTCGTTAGCTGTATTTTTTTATCTTCGGCCCAACCTTCTGCTTGGATGAGAAAGCTTTTATTGCCTTTCGTCAAGTAGACAACTCTTTGTGCTCCTGCATTTTCTAATAGAATAGCAATCAGTTTTTTTAGAAGCTCTTCTAGTATGATTTCTCCTGAAATTAATTGGGTTACTTTTAGTATGGTAGTATTATCCAAAATAATGGCATTAGTAGAATTGGAGTTTTTTGTATAAGTGGCTGATTTTTGGAAACTATTTCTGCGGTCGTAAATTTCCAATAAAAGTTGGGGATAGTTTCTTTCTAAATCTTGTACTTTGGCTGTTGCGCCCCATAAAGCATAAGAATAACGAGCTTCTGTCATAAAAGACTTTGCGATTTTAAGTTCTTTGCGGGCGAGGTAAAACTTGGCTGCCAACTCATTCGCCAGTGCTTCTTCTTGCAGGTATTGATTTTCTCCAGCAAGCTCAATTGCTTGTTGGTAATATTCCATAGCTTTTAGATCATTGCCAGAAACTCTGGCAATTTCCGCTTTAATCAGATAATACTTATGGGAAAAATTCATTGGGGCATAAGAAGCCCGTTTTTTAAATTTTCGTTGGTAAAAAGCGACCTTCCAGAGAAGCTGCTGTTTTGCAAGTCCTGATAGTTTATGGGCAGTTGCCAGCATGGCCAAAGAATGGTAGAAGAAGTAGATGGAACAAGAATAAGTACCACTGACGCTTTCTAGATATTTTTGGGATTCCCAGCCATTTTCCAGTGCTTTGTCATATTCACCAAAAAGATAGCAAAGGATTAAAGTATTTAAATGCAAATCAAACAGGATGTTTTTATCTTGCATAGGTAAATGGCTAGTAAAAATAGTATTTTCACTGTACATTTCCCCTTCGATGATACAGGGGTCTTCGCTAAGACCTCTTAAGTTTTTTATGGCTTGATGAAAAATCAATTGGGAATCAAGGGAGTTTTTATTATTACTGTTACAGACTTCTTTATATAAGGAGGTCATTTCTTCATCAAGGCGTGCTAACTCTTTGCCAGCAAAATAAGAATGATAACAATAGACAAAGATAGCCATACAAGCATAATTAATATCACCTGTTTCTAGGCCAATGAGATAGCCTTCTAAAAGGTGTGGTAAAGAATTTTTTAGAGGGTTTTTGTGGTGAATAATAAAGGTATTAAAAAAGACAATCATTTTTGGTGTAAGTTCTTTATGGTTACCTTTCTCTAATAATTGCAGGGATAACTCACCGAATTTATAACCAGAGTTAATATCCCCTAGCCTGCATAATAGCATTCCATAGGTCATATAACCAATGGTGGTATTGCCTGTTTCAATCCCTTTTAAAATAAGTAGTAAGCAAAGGTTAGGAGAAATTTTATAAGTAGCAAGGCCCATTTTAAATAAAATCCCATTAATTGCTATTGATGTGGGATCCGCTGCGACAGGGGCAGCAAGTAATTCCTTTTCCCCTTTGCCTCGCAAAAAAGTTTTAATTTTAAGGAGTTCTACAAAAATATGTAGCTTTGTAGGGTTTTTAGGAAAGTGTACTCCAAGTAAACCAAGGGCCATTAGTCCTGTAGTAATGGCATCTGCCAATCTATTTTGAGACACATAGGCTAGGATTTTTATTTCATAGGCCTTGATTTTATCAGGTAATGTCAGAGCATTTCGTAATAAAATTTCTGTATAGCTTTCGACTCCAGCAAATTCACCGCTCAAATAAGCCGTTTCAGCAGCTTCAATCGTTAAAGAAAATGCTAGCTCATATTGGGAGGTAAAAGAAGACTCGTCTAATAAAGTGATTCCGATTTTAAAATAGCTATAGGCCGTATCGTAAGCAGTTGCCTTTTTTACGTTTCTACCGGCAAGTAATTCTAAGTGTGCTATTTTTTCTTTTTCCAAAGGATCGAGGATGAGTTCTAACGCTCGATTAAATTGATTTACAATATCCAAGAGATGCGCATCTACTTCGTAATCACTAGTGTTCGTAAGTAATAACCTACCAATTTTTAAATGATTTTCTTTGGCTTCTTCCTTTTCAAGTAAAGAATAGGCAGATTGATGAATGCGGAAATGAAGAAAAGAATAATTAACATCTTCCGTAAGAGAAAGTAGCCCTTCTTGTAAGGCTTCCCAAAGATCATCATAAGATTCAGCAACCGTTTTATTTTGGATAAGAGCAATTGTTTTTAAATCAAATCGAAAACCAATGCAAGCTGCAATCTTTACTACTTCTTGTGTTTTTAAGGATAGCTTCTGAATTCGATTCGCAATCAATTCTACAACATTATCCGTAATACCGGCCTGTTGGATTTTTTCCAAATCCCAACGCCATTTATAATAATCTCGGTCAAAGAAAATTAAGCCTTCTCGATGTAGAGAATGCAAAAATTGACTAAGAAAAAAAGGATTTCCTTCTGTTTTTTGTAGGCTTAGTTCGGCGAGTGTATGTACATCTTCCTCAGGACAGGAGAAGGTATCGGATAATAATTGGCCGATTTGGCTGAGATTCATAGGCGTGAGAAAAATTGTGGAAAGTGCTATCTTTTCTTGCTCCAGATTCTTTAACAGTAACATTAAAGGATGGAGGTCATGAACTTCCTTTTCCCGATAGGTACTAATCAATAACAGATGTTTTATATCTACATCACGTACTAACACTTCTAGTAATGTAAGGGTCGATAAATCAGCCCATTGTAAGTCATCTAAATAAATTACGAGGGGGTGCTTAGTATTACAAAAGATTTTTACAAAGTTCTGAAAGGTCAAATGAAAACGATTTTTGGCTTCTTCGGCTGGTAGCTCGATTATATCAGGTTGGGGCCCGATAATTTTTTCTATTTCGGGTATGACGGTACTGATAATTTTTCCATTAGAGCCTAGAGCCTGGAGAAGCTCTTTCTTCCAAGCTTGGATTTGCTCCTTGTTGGCAGTTAATAGTTGCTGAACCAGTTGCTTGAAAGCTTGAGCCAAGGCTGAGTAGGGGATGTCCTGTTGAAATTGATCAAATTTACCGGAGATAAAATACCCTTTTTTCTTGGCAATTGTATTGCGGATTTCATTAATTAACATGGATTTCCCTGCACCCGAATAACCCGTTACCATAATAACTTCTTTTTTCCCTTTGCAAATTTGAGCAAAGGCTGTTTGGATGATTTCTAGTTCTTTTTCCTTGCCATATAACTTTTCTGGTATTTGCAAACGATCGGAATAATCATTTTTCCCTATCTTAAAATACTCGATGAATCCCTTTGCTTGCAGCTGATTCAGGCATTTTACTAAATCGCTTTTTAAGCCGAGAGCACTTTGGTAGCGGTTTTCTGCCATCTTTTCCATAAGTTTTAGAATTATATCGGAAATAACTTGTGGTATTTCACTATTTACTTTATGGGGAGGTACTGGCTCTACGGCCAGGTGGCAGTGAATAAGCCCTAAGTCATCCGTCGCCTTAAAAGGCAATACCCCAGTAATCATTTGGTAAAAAGTTACGCCTAAAGAATAAAAATCCGTACGATAATCCACAGGGCGACTGGTGCGCCCTGTTTGTTCCGGGGACATATAGTGAATCGTACCTTCTAATAATTGCACGTTAGCCATGCCTTTTCGTTCATTAGAAAGAAGACTGGCAATGCCAAAGTCAGTAATTTTGGTTATTCCGGTGGACATATTGACAATAATGTTGTTGGGATTGATATCTTTGTGGATTACACTGCTATTATAAATATCTGATAAGGCTTCTGCTAATTGAATGCCTAGTTGTAAGAATGCCATCAAGGGCAATTTTTTATGACCTTTAAGAACGTTCTGTAAGGATTGCCCATCGAAATCCTCAAGCACAAGTACGGGGGTTCTTTCAAACTGTTCTACTGTATAAACCTGTATGACACTAGAGCTAGTTATTTTTTTGCTGATGTCATATTCATGTTGGAGTCTGGCAATATCCGATAGAGGGGGATATTCTTCGCAAAGGAGCTTAAGTAGAACTTTTCTTTCCGCCCCTATTTCCCGTCCTTTATAGAGTACAACTTTTTTTCCTTCATATATTTTTTCTGCAATATTATAACCGGAAATATGAATCATGCGTTACCTCCTGTTAAAATATGCAGTGATTGATGGTGTCATTACGTGTGCATATTTGTTACTGTTTACACTACACTAACAAGGAAAAAATATCAATCTACCTTTGAAAAAAAATATAAAAAAAGGAATCAAAAAATGCAAAATTTTAAAAGTACTTCCTTTACCTAAAGTACTGACAACCCTAATGTTACCTTCGTGACTTTCAATAATCCATTTGGGAATGAAAGATTTTCAAAAGAAATTCAAAGATTTGTCTGCGATAATAGAAAGAGAGAACCATAAAACTGTCGCTAAAGAAAAAAAGAAGGAAGAATATGTATATTTAGTCGACCGATAATTTATCGTCAATCCTTAGTTCTTATGGGAATTCATCAAGTAATACAACAAACCAAAACAGCACAACAAGTACTATATAGAAAAAGAGGCTTTCGGGCCTCTTTTTTTTAGCTGTTTGCAAATATAAGATAAAAATAAAACAGGGAAAAAAAGGATTGTGTCGAAAGGATATTAATAATGAAAAAAATATTTTTATAACAGCTAATAAACAGATAAAAGGATGATAAAATGACAACATATGAAGAATGTATCAATAAGTTAATGGGAA
>JAPUES010000225.1:0-2426 GCA_027492445.1 Sporomusaceae bacterium
GATTTTATTGTTCAGATTGGTTGGCGACAACAGTATTGCGGTGTACTGGAGCTCGAGTATCAAGGCATAACTTTTTATTTTATTGATAATGAATATTATTTTAAAAGACATGGCTTTTATGGCTATGGTGATGATGGTGAAAGATTTAGCTTTTTCTGCAAGGCGGTACTTGAGTCCTTAACTAAAATTGATTTTATGCCGGATGTAATGCACTGCCATGATTGGCATACGGGTATGATTAGCGTACTGCTAGACGCTGAGTATCGCCAACTTTCTGAGTATAAACATCTTAAAACCATGTTTACGATTCATAATTTACGGTATCAAGGGGTATTCCCTAAAGAAATTTTATCAAATGTACTAAGTTTGGACTGGCATTATTTTCACCCTGATGGGGTCGAGTTTTATGAGACTGTAAACTTTATGAAGGCTGGACTGGCATATTCTAATCTGATTTCAACAGTTAGCCGTACCTATGCTCAGGAAATACAATATCCCTATTTTGGTGAGAAACTAGAGGGACTTCTTAGCAAGCGTCAAGGGGATTTAGTGGGGATTGTCAATGGCATAGATTATGAGGTGCATAATCCCGCGATGGATACAAAGATTTGTAGCAATTACGATGTGGATTCACTATCTAATAAGACTAAAAATAAGTTGCAACTGCAAGAGCAATTAGGATTGGCGGTCAAAGCCGAGATACCGATGATTGCTATTGTTTCCCGGCTGGTAGGCCCCAAAGGTATGGATTTAATAGAGAACATAATAGTAGATATGTTTAAGTATCTGTCTAGGGAGAATTATGAAGTTCAATTGGTGGTCTTAGGGACAGGTGAAGCTAGATATGAGAATTTCTTTAAATATATGGCTTGGGCGTATTCTGGGAAGGTATCAGCAAATATTATGTTCGATGATACTCTCGCTCATCAAATTTATGCAGGAGCAGATTTATTTCTGATGCCTTCTTTGTATGAACCGTGCGGTATTGGTCAGTTAATCGCTATGCGTTATGGATGTTTGCCTATTGTTAGAGAAACAGGTGGGCTACGAGATACCGTACAACCATATAATCAGCATAGTAGTACCGGTAACGGCTTTAGCTTTGCTAATTATAATGCTCATGAAATGTCTGACACCATTATTCGAGCGTTATCAATATTCAAAAATAAGGAAGAGTGGAATAAAATCGTTAAGAACGCCATGAATAGTGATTATAGTTGGGAAAATTCAGCTAAGCAGTATCAAGAACTTTATGAGAAAATGATCGGATAGTAGGTCAGTGGGCAACAAAATTCGAATGATTAAACATGTTAGCAATTAGTTGTTTTGCCTTGCTGTCAGGATGCAAGCCATCGGTAGACCATTTCACAGGTATTTTACCTTGGTCGTCAGTAAATAAAGGGGCAACGTCAAGGTGGGGAAAATGTAGAAGAATATATTGATTGACCTTCCCCATCTCTACCTGCCAGTTTGGTGCAGACTTTTGCTGAAATACCATGCTAATGCGGTCTGGATTAATGGGTGGTAAGGTTAAAAATACGGGAGAAATGTTATTTTTAAGACATTTATTATAAATAATATTTAATTGGGTAATGACATTTTCTGCACTTTCACCGCCGCGAATACTATTGGTTCCAGTGAGTACTAATAGAGTTTGCGGCGAAAAGGGTAGGATGTCTTTATCGAAACGTTGTAGACTGGCGTCAGAAGTATCGCCGCTTTTAGCTAGGTTTAAAGCGGGTAAATCTAAATATGCATGAAGACTGTAATGAAAATCAGAGGGTGATCCGGAAATAGCTCCTCCTCCATGCATGATACTATCCCCAAAAACGCCTACCGGGAATTTCCCGGGAATAGCCTCGAGTGAAAACTCTTCTAAATTCGAGAAGAGACCAATCGGCTGTTTGTCTTTATCCAAAGCTTGTACGTGCCAGGCGAAGTCGCCGACTCGGGAAGTTTCGTCATAACATTCACCAATCAAACTGCCATCTAGATCATAGGTAGATACTAAACGGTAGCGATTTTTTGACGGAAGAGGCACCGATTTATCTACGGAAAATACTTCTACTTTATATGTGGCTGCGTTAAATACTGGTATCCAGGAATATACAGGATACAAAATGGGAGTGACTTTTGACCATGTAGGTATCGTATGTGGTTGGAATTGGCTGAAATCTTCTGGCTGAGTAACTTCAAATGTGCCTAGGCTAAACCAGTCACCAATAGGATTTCGGTCATAATCTAAAGGACGTACACGATAAAATAAAGTATAGCCTAGCCATTGAGAAAGATCAGGTTGGCATCCAGAACTGTACACACTTGTGCTGTGAAAGACTATATTTTCTGCAGAAAAATTTTCTGTTTGTGCTATTTCAAGTTCATAGATGACGGCATCGGGGTACCCTTCCCAGGTTAAAACTGGATGA
>JAPUES010000225.1:2526-7200 GCA_027492445.1 Sporomusaceae bacterium
TTCAAGTTCATAGATGACGGCATCGGGGTACCCTTCCCAGGTTAAAACTGGATGACTGGAAACATCTGAGATAACTATGGGATTTTGCGTGCTTTTCGCTACTGCTGATGGAGCTTGCTCGGCAAAAACTCGACAATCAAACAGTATAATAATAAACAGTAGGAGCCCTAAATGTCGCAATAAATACTTGTTCATTATTGTATTACTAGTCATAGAGTACCTTCTTTCTAGGTAATATTTGCTGGTATTTATTGTAGCATGGAGAAATGAGTATGTAAATGTTGCCATAAAAGTAGGCGATTGGAAGTGTGAAGATTGCAAAGATGTTTAGTAAAAAAGTAAGGAAGAAGGGAAACGCTGTAAGTAACAACTTCCGCACAGAGTGTGCGGAAGTTGTTTTTTTGACGGAATCAGAAAGAATAAAACGTTCTGATTTCAAGCAAGGGCAACTAAGGCTTGGCGCAAGCCAAGTTTTCTTTGAAAGCTGGTTAGTTTGCCGTATTTTAATGGAGCATTTTTTTTCATGGATATTGTGATAACTATTCGAACGTCTCCTGCTGATTGCTGGTAGTAGCACTAGTGGTGCTGCTAGAATCTGAATTTAATTGATTTTGTGCTGTAACTCCGAGACGACTATTGAGCTGGCTAATATGCTGATCCATTTCTTGTGACATTTGGGTAAACATTTGTTGCGCAGTTTGATCATCTGTTGATTGGGCGAAGGATGAATATGTCCCTTTCGCCGACTCTGCTGCAGCTAGCGCTTTTTGCAAATCTTTTTGTACGGTCATGAATATTGCCTCCTTACATAATGTATTGTGTAATCACCCTTATAGTATTATGTAGTATGTACTATTTTTATAAGTAGAAGTTTTTTCTGAAGCTGTGTAAGTTGGCACGTACCTCAGCCATTCCTGCGATGCGGATGAACAAGCAATTGAAGGTATAGAGAATTAGATTGTCAATAAGAGACGTAAAAATATTCTGTCAATTTTCCTCAAAATAATGCTGATTTTCCTTTCTAGAATAATAAGTTTTATTTTTATTAGTATAATGTAAATAAACAAAAAGCTGTCAATAGACATGATAGGAGCAACCTATGAATGTTGAGGGGGTGATGCTACAGGGGCAAATATGAAACGGTACGATAATGTGAGGAAATACTTATTGGGCCTCGAGGGTTTGAAGGAAATATAATTAGAAAGGGGTATATTCAATGAAAAGAAAATTGTTAACACTGGCCTTAGCTGTAACATTTGTGATGCAATATGGTGCATCGGTAACCTATGCACAACCAGGTCCGGCTTTGCTTGACCCTAGGGATGGAATGTATCTGACAAGAATAATCAATCTAACAAGCGAACAGTTGTCTATAGATGTTACGAATGATACAAGTAATTCAGCGTTTGTAACCCCATATCCCAAGTTGTATTCAACAGATTTTCCTGTAAGTAGTAGTAATCCGTTAAACAATCAGCAAAATATTGCGACGCCAACACCAATACAATTGGATACTCTAATAAAGCATAGAACTGGAAAGAGTTATGCCCTCCCTAAGGGCAGCAGTGCCTCTTGGGAAGGAATGATTAATCTAACGCCATTAATACCTGCTTCCAATGAAAACAATTCCTATATTACATATTCTGGACATTTTAACCAAGGGCAAAGATTAACAATAACCACAGTCAATAACCCAAACTCGATTCTAAACAATGCTTACATTCAATTTGGCTATGTTTATTCATCAACAAAAAAAATTCTTTGGGGAAATGTATTTGATTTTGCCGCTTCAACCATCAAAAATGCTGCCCATATAGCAGCAGCATGTGAAGATGGAAATGTCAAAGATGGTCTCGCGGCTACCGCATCTGAGATAAAGGATGTTGTTCAAGCCTTTGAAACAAATCCAGTAACCCCTTCGTTGAATTCCGCTACGACACTTTCCCAAGCGCCAGAAACAACACAAACATCTGAGTTCACTAAACAGGTTACCAAAAATTATGCACAGGTAATGGCCTATTTTAATGGTAATGGCGGCGGTTCATGTATAACGGACTCTTCAAAGAATAATCAAATTTACACACTAGCATCCGCTAAGCAAAAAGTAGTTACACTTACCGCTTCCGACAATACAGTAAAATATTTTACTGCACCCGCTTATTACATTTACATTAAAAATGTTCAGGCACCTACCGTTGGTGATGTAAATGAAGCTACAATCGCCATCGTTGACGGATGGGTATATAATTTGGCAGTTGGAATGTATCAACAAGGGACCGCAAATCAACAAAAATTACAAAAGTTAAATCCTTTGCAAATGATGTATTACGCTGGTAGTCCAATTCCGCCAATCGCTTCTGCTTTAACAAAGTCTGTAGAGCCTACGGTTAATTTGAAAGTAGACAACCAGACTCCAGTTACTATTATTAGTGCAACTGTATCGTATATAGGAGGTTAGAAATTATGAAAAAAGTAAATAATTTATTCATCCTATTGGCTTTTTTGGTTGTTTGTTTCATGCCAATCAGAGTTCACGCCTTGGCTCAACTTGATGATAAACTCTACGATAGTTTGTTTTACAATGCATCTGCCAATACTTATAATACGGGTGCTGTATTAATTTACCGCGGTTGGAATGCTAATGTAGGTTATAATACAGAAATGATAAAAGCGATACCTCACTTAAAGGTGATAAATCTTACTGGACAAACTCTGCAATTTACTAAGGCAACAGGCTGTTTTGCCTATCCGAATATCGTTGGTCAAGTTGCCCTCATGAGAGAAAATACTGCAGATCAGAAATTTGCTTTCTCCTTTGATTTAGTAGGTGTAGACTCTGATGATAATAATACGAACCCCGGCCCTAAAGGTACAAACAGAGGGGATAGTCAATGGACTGATGCCATCAAGAAAAAGGGTACTTCTGATTTGACAATGTCAGTGGGAAGGGATTCTTTTACTCTCCACCTTGATTCGACGGATCGTTATAATGGGTTGGCAGCTGCTCATGCTGATCTGGTAACAATGTCACTTCATGATACTAATTCTAAGAAATATGCTTCATACATCGTAAATAACAAGATAATTAACCGGGGCATGGTATATTTAACGGGCTATACCGATGCTAGTGGACGGCCTTATGAAGTGTTTTTAGTTGCAGGCGACCGCATAAACATTACCTTCTTAGTCAAATATAAAAATACTTAGTTTCGAAAAAAGAATAAGCTGAAAAAAGAGTTATGACCACCGCTTTAAATGGTGGTCATAGCTCTTTATATGTACAGCTGAACAACCTTCGTACCTATGAGAAGGGGAAAAAACAGTATGCCCTTATAAGATATATGGCGCGACTATGATTTATGGAAGTTTTATTGAAACAGACACGTTGAAAATTCCTTCCTCTAAGGAAAAGGAGCAATACCCCTCATATTTGGTAGCTAGTGTTTTAACACTGGAAAGCCCAATTCCGTGGTCGGTTCCTTCTTTGGTGGAAAAAAAGTCATCATCTTGGCGGTGAATAAGACCATTACATGAATTCTTGATTTTAATGATTAGATACCCTTTGTTTATTATGGTGCTGATATGGATAAAACGTGGATTAGAGCTACTTATCTTACTGCAGGCTTCAAAGGCGTTTTCCAAACAGTTACCGAGAATAACGCATAAATCTAGATTGGCAATGCCCAATTTTTCAGGGATGTGCAAATTGGTGACTAGGTTAATGTTTTGTTGCTTAGCTAGTTTTAAGTAATGACAGATGAGGGCATCGGCAGATTGGTTGCGACACACAGTAGGGATAGAACTGTCATCGTAGGCATTACATAGTTGATTCAAATATTCTTGAGCAGCTACCGCTTCTTTTTTACCCAAGAACTCGGAGAGTGTCACTAGATGATGACGGAGGTCATGGCGGGTTGCTTTTGCAGTAGTAATACTATTTGTTAGATTAAGATAGTGATCACTCTGCATAGCCAATTGTTTTTCTAGTTGTTGTTGGCGGCGAGTTCGATCGATGGCTACAGCGATTAGGTAATAAGAAAATAGCATCAGTATGGTGCATAACACCAAAGGAATAAAAGTAAATAACTTATAAGTTCGATATACACCATAGAAAGCCAGTAATATAAACGACAAAATTGGAAATAAGGTAAAACTAGGATTTTGCTGATTGATGATTTCAAGAATACCTTTAATCGGAGGCTTTACGTATCGACGTATGAGTGGCAAGGATGCTAGTTCTAGCAAAAGGCCTAATAGCAGGAAAGTATAAGGTATAGGCAAAGATAAAAAACGGTCTATATGTATAAAGATTAGGAAAAAAAACTGGGACAGAGAAAAATTCATAAAAAAAATAAAAACTTTAGCATGGAGTGATTCCTTGAAAAGCAGCAAACAAGGAATCAGATACCATGTCCCCACGATATACCCAAGTAAGATTGGGTCAAGGGCGAATGGTTCTAACAGAATGCGCGACCAATAGGTAGTAATAAAGGTGGCAACAAAGGCTAAAGCTTGAAACCAGACAGGACGCTTTGGGGTTAAGAAAACATAGAGTAGAAGAATATTCGTAGTTAGGAAGACGGCGCGGCTTATATAGAGTACAATCGTTGCATGTTCTTGCATATAACCTCCCAATTTACTAAGAAAACGTATCGTTCTTTTATTTCGTCAATT
>JAPUES010000226.1 GCA_027492445.1 Sporomusaceae bacterium
TCATTTTATTGCTGTCTTTGTGTATGTTCTCCCTATCCATCCTAGCCTATAGAAGTGTTATGGTATTTTCCCAGATGATGGGGAGGATGAAAATCTATTGGTAAAGAAAGCAGATGATAAGATGTACCAAGCTAAAATGGCAAGTAAGAATAAAGCTCATAATAGCTAAGGTAGCAGAAAGGAACTGAATTTTGGAGCGTCTTATAATGAAAAGGGAATTACAGGAGTACTGTAATTCCCTCAATATTGAATATGTAGGGATAGCGCCTAAGGGACCTTATGGAGAATTAACAGCAATACTACAAAAGCGCCGCGCAGGAAAGCAAGATACAGAATTCGAAGAAGTCTGCATCGCCAAACGAGTTGAACCTAGGTTGACCATGGAAGATGTGGAGTCAATTATTGTATGCCTGTTTCCTTATGCGATTAATTCAGATAAGGTAGGAAATCTTGCAAAATATAGCTATGCATTAGATTATCATACCCTTATCAAAGAAAAGTTAAAAAAGATTGGTCAATTTCTCGAAACCAAGATTCCAGACTTTCATTATCAGCCCTTTGTTGATACGGGCCCTTTAGTGGATCGTTATGTAGCATATTTAGCAGGTTTAGGTTTTTATGGTGTAAATGGCCATATTATATGTGACAAATATGGTTCCTATGTGGTGATTGGCTATATACTTACCAATTATCCTTTCCCTGTTGACGAGCCGTTAGGCGATAGCTGTATGCAATGTGGTCGGTGCAGGGATAGTTGCCCTGGCAAGGCCATTCTTCCTGATGATACCATCAATCCTCATAAGTGTCGTTCCTATTTAACTCAAAAAAAGGGAGAATTGACCACAGAGGAGATTGCTATTATTAGGAATGGAAAATTAATATTTGGTTGTGATATATGCCAAGACGTATGCCCTCATAATCAAAAAATAGCTACTACAACCATGAATGAGTTTCGAGAAAAGATTGTATCGGAGCTTAGCTATGAAGAACTATCCACTGTATCCAATAAAGAGTTTATGAGGCGGTACAAGGACCGCGCCTTTAGCTGGCGTGGCAGAAAACTGCTACTAAGAAATTTTGAATATATAAAAAACAGGTTGCTTTAGGTAAAGCAACCTGTTTTTATTACGCTATCCATGGGGAAGAAGAGTAATGCCTTGATTCATGAGAATAGCAGCGGCCATTTTTACATCATTAGCTGTGGCCTCTGGGGTGTTAGGGAGGGGATACTTCATCTTTAATGCTTGCCATTTTTGTTGACCAAAGGTGTGATAAGCTAATAATTCCACGGGAACAGGCCGCGGGAGGGAATAGATAAGATGAATTAGCCCTTGCAAATCTTCAGGTAGATTGGTTATACCGGGAATGATTACATAACGTATTGTTACGGGGAGGTGGGAAACGATATAATGGAGATTCTTAATAATTTGATCATTAGGAAAACCAGCGAGCCACTGATGTTTTTCGGGATTCACCGCTTTAATGCTAAAGAGAACTGCATTGGTATAAGGTAAAATAGCAGTAAGGTTTTGCTCTTCATAGTAACCTGCGGTATCGATGGTCGTATGGATTCCATGGGCATGGCAAGCAGCTAACAGCTCTTCAGCAAAAGCCGATTGCAGAAGGGGCTCGCCGCCGCTTAAGGTAATTCCGCCACCGGAAGCATCATAAAAGTGGCGGTAATGTAAAACATCTGCGAGCACATCTTCGGTGCTGATTTTTTGATTGCCTTGGAGCCATGTATCCGGATTGTGACAGAAGCGGCAACGTAGCTGACAGCCAGACAAAAAGAGGACATAACGAATGCCTTGGCCGTCAACAGTGCCGAAACGTTCAATGGAATGATAATACCCATCCATATTGCAGGCCTCCAGTTTCTTGGGATTTTATAAAGCTTTGTAAAAAGTACGCTCGATAACTTCTGCTTGTTGGGCGGGGGTAAGTTTAATAAAGTTTACTGCATACCCAGAGACGCGAATGGTCAATTGGGGGTAGTTTTCAGGATGTTTTCTGGCATCTTCTAAGACAGAAATATCAAGAGCATTAACATTAATATGATGGCCTTCTTTACTGGAATAACCATCGAGAATACCTGCTAAGTTTTGGATTCTGGTATCGGTCGTTTTACCTAGAGTAGCAGGCAGAATGGAAAAGGTATAAGAAATGCCATCACGGCAATCATCATAGGATAATTTGCAAATAGACTGCATAGCCGATAATGCACCTTTTTTATCCCGACCATGCATTGGATTTGCACCAGGCGCAAAGGCTTGCTTTGCTTTCCGGCCATCAGGAGTTGCCCCAGTTTTAGAACCATACATTACATTTGAAGTAATAGTAAGGATGGATAAGGTATGTTCAGCTTGGCGGTAAGTAGCATGCTCTTTTAATTTAACGCTAAATTCATGACTAAGTTCCATGGCTAAGGAATCTACTTTGTCATCATCGTTACCGAAACAAGGGAAATTCCCTTCAATAGCAAAGTCTTTTGCAATACCATTTTCATCCCGTAAAGGTTTAACGCGAGCGTAGCGAATAGCACTTAGTGAATCCGTAGCAACGGATAAACCAGCTACACCAAAAGCCATTGTGCGGTCAACCTTGGTATCATGTAAGGCCATTTGTGAACGTTCATAAGCATATTTATCATGACTGAAATGAATAAGATTCATTGTGTTTACGTAAAGTCCTGTTAACCAGGTGAGCACCTGGGAAAGATTACTGCGGATTAAATCATAATCAAGATATTCCCCGGTAGGGATTGGCATAATTGGAGCAAGTTGTTCCCCAGTATTTTCATCCCGGCCACCGTTGATTGCCAGTAATAAGGCTTTTGCTAAATTGGCGCGGGCGCCAAAGAATTGCATTTGCTGGCCGATTCGCATGGCCGATACACAACAAGCAATGGCATAATCATCGCCATAGACGGGGCGCATAATGTCATCGTTTTCATATTGAATGGCGCTCGTATCTAAAGAAACCTTAGCGCAAAATTTCTTAAAGGCATCTGGCATTGCACCAGCCCATAAAATAGTTAAGTTGGGTTCAGGGGCAGGGCCAAGATTGTAGAGGGTATGGAGTATTCGGTAAGAGGTTCGGGTCACGAGAGTGCGCCCATCCATGCCCATACCGCCAATGGACTCTGTTACCCATAAGGGGTCACCAGCGAAGAGTTCGTTATAGTCAGGGGTACGCAGATGACGAGCAAGACGCAGCTTGATAACCACTTGATCAATGAGTTCTTGAGCGGATTCTTCCGTTAGTATGCCCAGTGTAAGATCGCGCTCTAGGTAAATATCAAGGAAGGTAGAGATGCGACCGAGGGACATGGCAGCACCATTTTGTTCTTTAATCGATGCAAGATAGCCAAAGTAAATCCATTGTACTGCTTCCTTTGAATTAACAGCAGGATGCGTAATATCAAAACCATAGGATTTAGCCATTATCCCAATATCTTTTAAGGCAGCAATTTGCGCCGCGACTTCTTCCCGTAGCCGTAAGGTTTCTTCGTTCATAGGCATGGTAGCAAGCTGGCGTAAATCTTTATTTTTATGCTCGATTAATTTAGCAATTCCGTATAGGGCAATACGACGGTAATCACCAATAATACGCCCACGTCCATAACCATCTGGTAGGCCTGTAATAATTCCTAATTTGCGTGCTTGCTTCATTTCAGCAGTGTACATATTAAAAACGGCAGTGTTATGGGTAGTGACATGATTATGATAAATATCGCTAATTTCAGGGTTGAGCTTATAACCATAGGCCTCACAGGCTTGCTCCGCCATGCGAATTCCGCCATTTGGAATTACACTGCGTTTTAAAGGCGCATCTGTTTGCAGGCCAAAAATAACTTCTAAGCTTTGGTCGATGTAACCTGGCTTATGGGAAGTAATCGTAGATACAATTTCCGTATCAATGTCGAGAACACCCTGTTTATTACGTTCTTGAACTAATAATTGGCTACACTTTTCCCAAAGCTGCTTGGTACGAGGTGTTACCGTTGCTAAAAAATCACTATTGCCCTCGTAGGGCAGATAGTTTTGTTGGATAAAATCCCTTACATCTATTGTATCTTGCCAGTTACCGGATTTAAAATCATTCCATGGGTTCATTCGTGTGACCTCCTCTTATCATGTAATCAAGAGTATGAATTCTGTTTATAATAACCTTATTATAGTGTTTTGCCTGTGCTGCAAATCATATACATAAAACTTTTAGTAATAATTTAATTGTAGTTTTACTACAAAGAAATGTCAAGAAAAGTTACTTATAAATAACTATTACTAATTATAAAAATATGCACATAAAAGACCGCCTGGGCACAACAAATTATGTCATGCCCAGGCGGTCGGCGTTTATCAGATACAGTCCCTTGTGGTTATTCCACTTCCGCCAGTCGTGTATCTGTGTTTCATACTTTATAACCAAATTCTATATTGTTTTGATTACCTTGTCAATATAGAAAATAAAGGAGGAAACTAAGAAGAAAAAAAGAATAATAGTAAGAAGATAGGGAGAGATGGAGAAAAAATATGTTATTAAAAAAAATAAGCAACTTCTTTCAAGAAGAACATAGTTTTAATTTCAAGGCCAGAGAATTATTGCGGTACCTTGGGCCGGGAATATTGGTCACGGTAGGCTTTATCGACCCAGGGAATTGGGCTGCCAATATGGCAGCAGGGGCAGATTATGGTTATAAATTATTATGGATGGTGACATTATCCACCATTATGCTCATTGTTCTTCAGCATAATGTCGCCCATTTAGGGATTGTTACGGGACGCTGCTTATCAGAGGCAGCCACAGAATATTTACCACCCTTTGTATCAAGAGGTATATTGTGTTCAGCAATGCTTGCCTCGGTAGCTACTGGGCTAGCGGAAATACTAGGTTCAGCCATTGCCTTAAAGATGCTGCTTAATATTCCATTGAAGGTGGGGGCCATCTTAGCGGCTGTCGGTTGTGGGTGGATGTTGTGGGTCAATACTTATAAGCGGTTAGAAAAATGGATCATGGGTTTTGTGTCCATTATTGGTCTGGCTTTTCTCTTTGAACTTAGCTTGGTAAACATTGATTGGGGACAAGCCGCTGTTGGTTGGGTGACCCCAACCATTCCAGAGGGTTCCTTGCTGATTATTATGAGTGTCCTTGGAGCCGTAGTGATGCCCCATAATTTATTTTTACATTCTGAAGTCATTCAAAGCAGGCAATGGAATTTAGAAGATGAAGCTATCATCCAAAAACAACTGAAATATGAATTTGCCGACACGTTGCTCTCCATGTGTATTGGTTGGGCTATTAATAGTGCGATGATTTTGATTGCTGCTGCTGTATTCTTTAGTAATCAGGTACCTGTTGCGGAGCTTGAGCAAGCGGAGATTATGCTTCGTCCTCTTTTAGGAAGCGCAGCGGCAGTTGTTTTTGCTATCGCCCTCTTGTTTTCAGGGATTTCCTCAACGGTTACGGCAGGTATGGCAGGAGGCAGTATCTTTGCAGGGATATTTAAAGAGCCGTATGACATTAAGGATCGTCATTCTTGGCTAGGGGTATTGATAACCTATGGCTTGGCAGTGGTGATTATTATGTTTGTTGAAAGCCCTTTTCAGGGGTTAGTATATTCCCAGATGTTTTTAAGTGTACAATTGCCCTGGACCATATTTTTGCAAATTTATCTGACTTCGTCGACAAAGGTCATGGGTAAATATGCTAATACTGGTCGTCAACAAATGTTGCTGTGGACCATAGGGATGATAGTATCATTATTAAATATGATGTTATTATGGGATTTCATACAATCTTAAAGAGAAAAAGCAACTTCTTGCTGATACAGGAAGTTGCTTTTTTAGTTAGAATTTACTTGTATAGGTAAATTCCGTAATATTCCATTTGAAAAAATGACGGGCAAAAATATCTTTATAAACAATCAAGCGGAATTCCTCTTGACCATCCGTAGACTTTATCGAAGGTCCGACGCCTAGACGCATGACGTCATATCGCCAATCCGTTTCTTTCTGGTAGGAGCCGTTCAGGCTATATACACCGCCAATGCCGCCGACTAAACCCCAATTTTTCGACATGGGATGATAATATTGATAGCTATAGCGGAATTGGTCTGACATACCATCCCCCTTAAAGCGCACACCAACTTCTAGATTCGTATAACCGTGCAGTCCATTTACAGGAAAAACATGACCCACTAAATAGCTAGTATCAAGATAGGTAGAACCAAAGTTTAAAGCGGGATGGGTTTTTCGATCATAAGTAGGAATACCAGCGAGGACTTGCCAGGCTGTAACCGTAGCCCCTTTGGTCTGTATGCCATGGCGTAAACCTATATCAATATTACCAATACCATTACTGCGGCGGGGTCCTGTAAAAGCATAGTTGGAATTATAAACATCACTGTAAGGGATATTTACTACTAAGGTATCCTTAGGAGTAAGACCTTTCTCCAGGGTGAAAATAGTTTCCCGAATGGTTACTTCGCCAAAAGGAGAGGCAGCGGATTTACCATTGGCATTAATATAATCCTTAGAGAAACTATAAAAAGATTTAACGGTAAGTTGTGTTTGATGTTCTGGTAATACCCAAGCTGCAGCAGAGCAGACCGTAGTAAAAGTTAGGATGAGTAAAAAAGATAGTATTGGAACAAGTCCCATGATTTAGAATCCTCCGTTTGTTATATTTCACCGAAGTAGAAAAATTCGACAAAATACTACATAATCCTTCCTGAATTTACAAAGTGTAATAAATTCTTTTCTAGTAATGAAAAAAGAACAGTTTGCTTTTTAGCAGACTGTTCTTTTGGTAACAGAAAAGTTATTTCATAGACTTTTTACCCGGGAGTGTAAAGCCACGACCAGAAACTTCAGCAGCATTTTGAATAATAATAAAGGCCTTTGGGTCAATGGCTTGAATCAGAACTTTAATCTTTGCAATTTGCACTAAGGTTACCACGACAAAAATTAGTTTTTTTTCTTGATGAGTAAAAGCTCCTTCTCCTTGCAGAAAAGTTGCCCCTCGGCCAATCTCAACTAAAATTCCATCGGCAATGTCTTCACAATGATCAGAAATAATCGTAATGGTTTTCTTGCGGTTAAAACCTTCAATCACGCGGTCGAGTACATTTGCGCTTACATACATAGAGATAAGAGTATACATGGCCGGTTTAAAAC
>JAPUES010000227.1:0-3245 GCA_027492445.1 Sporomusaceae bacterium
AAAACGAACGTGTTACTCTGATTTTTTCCGCAGAACGCTATGGTATTCCTATTACCTATCATCTTGTCAAAGATTTTGACCTTCGGATTAATATTTTAAAAGCAGAAATTACACCTGGCGAAGAGGGCTATCTGCTACTTGACCTAGAAGGTTCTGAAGAGAATCTAGAAAATGCCCTGCAATTTTTGCGTAAGGAAAATATTAAGGTACGAACAGCGAACAAGCAAATTGTTTTAGATAAGGATGCTTGTGTTCATTGCGGTGCTTGTACCGCCGTATGCTTCTCTCAAGCCATGGTCATGAATCCTGCAACTTGGGAAGTGGAATTCCATTCCGAAAAATGTATTGTCTGCGGCTTATGCATTGACGCCTGTCCAACGCTAAGCATCCGCAAAGGATACAGTAGCCCTACCGATGACGAGTAAGTATGAACCGCGCTGGTACCGAGATTGCCTGCACCAAAGCAATTTAACACCTTTTACGGTTAGCTACCGAGAATCCGACCTTTGGATTGCAGTAACTCCAAGAGCCTACTCTGAAGCGTTGAAAGAAGCCTGTTTTCTAAAGACTCGGGAACTATATCTTACCTTAGAGGATTATATCAAAATAAATCCTCTCTTTTTTCATTCTCTCCAGCCTTGTGCCATTGATAAAGACGCACCATTACTGGCTAAAGCTATGGCTAATGCCGCCACTTTGGCAGCAGTCGGTCCCATGGCCGCCGTAGCTGGGGCGGTCGCTCAGGAAATAGGGATTTTTCTTAAAGAGAAGTTTGCTGTTACTGAAGTTATCGTGGAGAATGGAGGGGATATTTATTTAGCTACGACTATCCCCCGCCGCGTTGCTCTTAGCGCTGGCACCTCCCCCCTTTCTAACAAGTTAGCCCTAGAAATACCAGTAGCCTTATCGCCACTAGGCATCTGCACCTCTTCCGGTACTGTTGGCCATTCACTCAGTTTCGGCAAAGCCGATGCCGTAACTATTTTAGCAAAAAATGTTGCTCTTGCTGACACCTATGCAACGGCGATCGGTAACATGGTAAAGGCGGCAACTGATATTGACAAAGCTTTAGCCTATGCCGCTACTCAAAAAGATATCCTAGGGCTTGTTATTATCATGGGCGATCGTATTGGTTTTCAAGGCAATATTAGCCTCGTAAAGGCATAGGCTTTTTTAGATTGAAGGACAAACTGTTACTGTTGCTTTAATAAATTGTATCTGCTATCATGTAATTTGCAACAAAATTACAAAAATATATGATAAAAATGAGGGAAGAGCATGGGCCCAGATCACACCTTGGATGAGCAATCGCCCAAACATCAGCGACGCATTCGCTATAAAGGCACTCACCCTAAGAATTTTAAAGAAAAATATAAAGAACTGCAACCAGAGCAATATGCTGATGCTGTGGCAAAGATTATTGAAAAGGGCAATACTCCTGCTGGCATGCATATTTCAATTTGCGTTAAAGAAATATTGGAATTCCTACAAATTACACCCGGACAAACGGGACTCGATGCCACACTAGGCTATGGTGGTCATACTTTAGAGATGCTTAAATGTTTACATTCAAAGGGGCGCCTCTATTCAATTGATGTAGATCCGATCGAATTACCGCGCACCAAAGATCGTTTAGAGCGTTTGGGTTATGGCTCCGAAATTTTAGAAATCAAGCAAATGAACTTTTCCCAAATCGATCAACTCCCTCCCGAATCAGGACTATTTAATTTTGCATTAGCAGATTTGGGTGTTTCTTCTATGCAAATCGACAACCCTGAAAGAGGATTTACATTTAAATTTGAAGGGCCATTAGACTTACGGCTTAATCCACAAACAGGTTACTCTGCTGCAAGCCTTCTAAAAAAAATAACACTTGATGACTTAGAAGATATGTTGATAGAAAATGCTGACGAGCCTCATGCCGGAGCCATCGCTCGCGCCATTGTTTCCCACATAAAAAAAGGAAATACTATATCGACAACAACTGAGCTTCAAAATATCATTAAAGGTGCGCTGAAATTTGTTCCAAAAATCACTAAAGATGAGATCAAAAAATCCTGTCAACGGTCCTTTCAAGCGCTAAGAATTGATGTCAATAAAGAGTTTGAAGTGTTAGATGAATTTTTGGAAAAACTTCCTGATGTCCTGGCCTCGGGTGGGCGCGTTGCCATACTTACCTTTCATTCCGGAGAAGATCGTCGCGTTAAAAAATCTTTTAAACATTTTTTTCGTGAAGGTGTTTATCGCGAAATAGCACCCGATCCCATTCGGCCATCATCAGAAGAATGTCATATCAATAGTCGTGCCCGTTCTGCTAAATTACGTTGGGCCGTCAAAGCATAAGCCTATCCCTATTATTTATATAGCTGCCTTTACGTGGAATCAAGAAAGTGTTATCCTTTCTGATTCCACAAAAAAAGTCCTGATCCTTGCATTTTGCAGAGGTTCAGGACTTTTTTTGCTTAGACTGGCTCGAGAAAGCCTTTAGTTAAGCAGACTTCGATTGATAGTTTTCTGATAATCCCATCAAACTTAATATCAATACTTGAGGAAGTAATCGCAAGAATTTTGCCTCTCCCAAATGACTGGTGATTTATTACACTGCCTATTTTTAACTCATTTGCATTTTGGATGGCATTTGCGTTATAGGTTACCATGGGGCTAACTTTTGCCCTTGATTTTACAGCAAGCTTAGGAATTATTACTGGGGGATTGATTATATTTCTCACCGCAGCTACAAATCGGGACTCCGACACCTTTTCATGATCTCGTTTATCATAGGTGATTAACTCGAGATGAGTCTTTGCCCGGGTCATTCCAACATAAAATAAGCGGACAGCTTCCTCCATGGGTTCAGGTTTTCCCCCTTGTTTCTGTTCCACATCACTGCGTGAAGGAAGAATGCCTTCCAGCAAATCTATCATATACACATGATCAAACTCTAGCCCTTTCGCACTATGAAAGGTAGATAATGTAACCTGGCTGTCTTTGTTATTCTTGGAAGATTTAATCACCTTTTCAAGATATTTTAGTCGACTAGCAAACTCCTCCATACTACTTAGCCCGGCAGCCACTTCTTCCAGTGTGTTTAGTATGCCAAGTAAGTATTCCTTGCGGAACCCTAAACGTTCACACATTCTCTCTAAGGCTTTTTCGTATCCGAGCTTATGGCGAATGGTGTATATGGCGGCAAGAGGAGCCATATCTTTCATAAGCCTTATGGTTTCTTTGGATTCTTCGATTTG
>JAPUES010000227.1:3345-4624 GCA_027492445.1 Sporomusaceae bacterium
GATGAATTATTTCTGTATAATACCGCAGTCTTACAAGAATTATCTAGTTTCTTTAGGTGTTCGATTAAATATTTAGCTTGGGCTTTATAGTCAGTAAGACTACGAATGATGATAGGTTTGTGCGCTGGATTATGGGTAAACATATTCTTATTATAGCGATGTTTATTACGTTTTATAAAGGTATTAGCAGTATCAACAATATCTTTGGAGGAACGGTAATTCTGTTCCATGAACAAAATAGTAGCCCTCGGATATACAGTTTTCAAATTAAGTAAATAGGAGGGTTCAGCACCCCGCCAACTGTAAATAGACTGATCATCATCGGCAACAACACATAGTTGTCCATGTTTACGAACCATTTTTTCAATGATATAGTGCTGAACCAGTGAGGTATCCTGACTTTCGTCTGTCAGGATATAGTCGTAAAGTTGTTGATATCTAGCAAGAAGTTGTCGATCCTCCTCGAAGGCCTGATTGGCATAAAGTAGCATATCATCATAGTCCAATAACAGCGTATCAGAACTCGACTTAAACTCTTCATATTTTTTCATAATTTCTGCGGCCGCTGGTATATTACAATCAATCTCCGACCATTTTTCCTGGGAAATAAGTTTGTTTTTAATAAAGCTAATATATGTTGTCAGCTCATCCATCTGATCTTCCGTAATGTTTTCCTGGGTAATGTTTTTAAATATTTCGCGCAGAATATGTCTTTTATCTTGATTTTGACTACCTTCAATCAGCTGGTAGGTTAGCTTATTGTTTCGAAAGTGTTCTCGCACGACTTCAAAAGCTAGGCTATGTATCGTAGAAAAATCAACTAAAGCCAGCGTAGGGAAAAAGCGTTTGAATCGCGTCTTCATTTCTTCAGCCGCTGCCCGACTGAAGGTTACTGCCTTAATTCTAGCTGGATGAATACCTTTCACTTCTAAAAGATAGCCAATTTTCATTATTATCGTGGTTGTTTTTCCCGACCCGGGTGATGCGAGCAGCAAAAGCGCTCCACTAGTATTCACTACGGCTTGCCGCTGAACTTCATTCAATACCACGCCTCGTTCTTGTTGCTTCCCCCAAAAGATATCTTCTTTTGTATGCATGTGAAAATATCCTTTCTCTTTTATTTAAATTAGTTTCTTAACTATAATACCATAATGTCACTACTAACATATCGAATATAACCTCCCTTCAGCAAATCCGCATTACCAAAATATTGTTGCAGGGTAAAAAGATAGCAGTAATGCTTGATGACATACACTACTGCTATCGTGACAAATTATAA
>JAPUES010000227.1:4724-7150 GCA_027492445.1 Sporomusaceae bacterium
AACTTCAATATACGTATTATTATATCCCATAACACTTAACCGTTTGATCCTATCATCCTGTTCGTTTTTTATCGTCTCTGGTGCTTTGCTATCATCACGCAAACGAATTTTCACACGCCCATCATATACCAGCGCCATAATATCAATGGTTTTTTTAGGATTTTTCTCCCTTTCTACAATCTCCATAACTGTCTGGTAAATCAAATCCTTAACCTCAGCAATCGACTGGGAAGAAACCTGATTATCTCCCATAAACTCTCCAATCATATCCGTATACCCTGCAGCTTCTTCTTGTGTCGTGTAAATAGAATTACCTCTTACAAAAGTCGGCCGCATCTCATGTATAAATACTCCATGATATTTTCCATTGGATTTTTTTCCAATGTACTTAGCTGCAAAAACAATCAAGATCAACAGAACCAGATATGCTGCAATATTGTGGCTCCATAATCCTATATTTCCAAACCAATATCCAAATAGATAAGCAAAAATAACGGAAAAAAGCTCACTACCCACACTGATAGCAATAGAAAACATCTTGCGAGCAGTAGTCTGCATATATGTCATCAAAATATGAGTAAGCGAGCCTAGCAACAGACTGATGGCATAAATACGCAGCGCCGGTATACCCATAGCCATAATTTCCATATCATGCACGCCAAAAAAAGTTAACAGCTTGGCAGGAAAAATTTCAAAAATAATAATGCTAGCAGCCACACAGCCCATAACAATCTTAGTAGTGCGCATCGCCACCTGATGCATAGACCACCAATCCCTTTCACCAAAGAGCGCGCCAACAATAGGCACCATGGCACTGGCCGCTGCATACCGGAAGGAAGAAATGAAAATAGTCATTGAAGTACAGACAGTGTGTAAAACAATACCGTTCTTACCTGCAACATCCATGAAAATCGCATTAACCATAAAAGTAGTAACCGCCCCTAGGCCCTGCCCCACCGAGGAAGGAAGACCGGTTATAAAAATATTTCCTAAATGCAAAAAATCCTTCGCGGATAAAGGTACAAAAAGGAGTGTACGTTTTTTACGAAAAAACAAATAAGGTATCAGGAGCAAAAATCCTGCCACATAGCCGGTTATAGTCCCATAAGCTGCCCCTTCAATCCCCAATCCTAACGGTCCCATATAAATAATTTTACTAATGACATTCACCACATTAGTAAAAACCATGATTCCAGCCGCAAGTTTTGGCAAGGCATCTACCTTAACAAAAAATGTCATACTCGTAACGCCAATCAGAATTGGTGCCGCAATGAACATCATACGGATATACTGGGCGAGCAATGGTTCCATATCGCCATCACCACGACTTAAAGTTGCAGCCAACCGATTCCCCTCCATGAGGCCAACAAGCATAAGAATAATACTTACTGCTATAATAGTGGATATGGTAAGCGTAAATAGTTTATTAGCCTCTTGTTTATTACCAGCACCTTTAGCCGCTGAAACCAACACCTCACCGCCGGTACCCAAAAGCATATAAACCATGCTAAATACCATGGTCAACGGCAATGCCAGATTGACCACTCCCATCGCTACTGGCCCCAGCATCTGTCCAACGATAGCAATATCAAGGAACATACTGGCAGTAATCGATAAGGTAGCTAACAATCCCGGAAAATAAAAGGCGTTGACCCTTTTATTAATTAATCTTCCTTTATATTCATACATATAAGAACCCTCCTGTTTTCTGATAAGTCGTGCATACTTTTTTTACCTCAACACGAGATTTTTAATGAGTCAAGTGACGGTTCTTCGACTCATACTATTTCTTTACAAAGCACAATATTTAACTATTCTAGCTAAATCCGACAACTCCTTTGTGCACAACCACCATTTTAAGTAAATTTATTTGCTATGGAAGCTATCAAATCATTAACCAGCCCTTTCAGATTCAGGCTCAATATTCACCTGTTGGGATTATACTCGCTATATTTCAGGAAAAGAAGACGACTATATTATACGTAAACAAAACGTCTTGATATCCTAATCACTTAAATCCTTCAAGCTTTTATAATTAAGGCATAATTGAATAAAATTATGTAAAACGGGCGAGATATACTTATTCTTATGATAAGCAATAATAAACTGCCTTTTAAAATGCATCCCTTCAATCTTAATAATAGCCAATTCATTCCTTTTGACTTCTTTTTGGACAGCTATCCTTGACATCACGGAAATTCCATGCCCAGCGGCTACCATATTCTTGATGGTCTCAGCATTATTATACACACCAGCGGTCTTCCAATTAACTCCTTTACTAGCCATCACTGACTCAAACAGTTCACGAGTACCACTTCCCTCCTCTCTGATAATAAACTCCATATTATCAATTTCCGACGGCTTAACTCTGCCCTTTTTCGCCAAGGGATGAAAAACAGCACTCACCAATATAAGCTCATCATCCA
>JAPUES010000228.1 GCA_027492445.1 Sporomusaceae bacterium
GCAACTAAGGCTTGGCGCAAGCCAAGTTTTCTATGTTAGGTTAAAAAAATATTTTTTGCCCTCGATGCTCGATGATAACAGTGGGAATATTGAGCTCTTTAGCTTTTTCAGCAAAGGCTGTTGTGGCAGCAAAGTCATTACCAAAATGCATAGGGACAAGTAATTTTGGTCGTAGTTTATCAGCGAAATATTCAGCGCCAAGGGAATAAAATTCTTCCATCCGTCGATCAATGGGGAAAAAGGCAATATCGATAGAAAGATTTTGGGCCGTGAGCTTTTCCATCTCCGCCTTAAAAGTAGCAGCAGCAAGAGATTGCTCGTGGGGGCTTTCTCCTGACCAATGCCACCAGTTTAGGTCTCCCGCATGAAAAATCTTTAAGCCATCTAGCTCTAGGTGAAAAGAAATTCCTTGGTCTGTAGAACCAAAGGTCTGAATAAAGACTTGACCGACTTTTACTGTCTCATAAGCCGAGAGGGTATAAGAGGTTAGACTAGCCTTGCTTACCGTTACATCACTGCTGAAAATATAGGTTATAGCAGGATTATCCTTTGCCCACTCTAAAATCTTTGGATCAAAATGATCCCCATGATTATGAGAGACAAAGACTAGGATATTTTTTTTAGTTTTCAGGTAGTCACTGGTGATAATTCCTTCCTCAATGGTAGTTGTTTTACCTTGGGAAGGCTGGTAATAATCAAAGATTAGAAAATGAGTAGCTGTCTCTACGGCAAAACCGCTATGAAATAAATGAGTAATGGTAGCAGCTAGAGTATTCATGGATTCACCTCATAAAGTTTATATTGATTATCCTATGAGTTACATGGGATAATGAATCTATTATGTTATTTTTTCATATTAATAAGTTGGAAAATTTCTACTAAATAATCGTTGATTAAGGGGATATTGATTAGTATAATACGCCTCAAAGCTTCCACGATAAGAGCAAAAATAATCGTTGTTCCTACGGCAAAGCCAAGGCCCCGTGCTACCCCAGCAATAAAATTCGTTGTAATGAGTCTCCAAGGTTTTTCTAATAATTCAATGTAATCAGCAATACGCAAGGCCTCTAGGTGACGCGTCAACCGATCCATTTGTTCGATGAGATGATCGGTTTTTGGTCGTTCAATCTTCATAAATCCCTCCATAGATATAGCTTTATGTTGCGGAATTAAAAACATAATACTTTCCAAATTAAGATTCTGCTTTTTGCCAGAAAATCCTTTAACTTTTTACGGCAATTCTTGATGTGGGGAAGATTTTAGAAATTTTTACTAAAGAGGAGATTGGCATGGTGAACAAAGAAGCAACGATACAAGAAATTACAACCCTGTTTAAAGACGGTATGACAATTATGGTTGGCGGATTTTTAGGAGTAGGGACACCGGATAGTTTAGTAGAAATTCTCTTAGAAAATAAGATACAGGAGATTACCTTAATATGTAACGATACTGCTTTTGTGGATAAAGGGGTAGGGAAACTAATCGCCAAGCACCTAGTCAAAAGGGTTATTACCTCCCATATTGGTACCAATACCGCCAGTGGTCAACAAATGATAAATCAAGAACTACTGGTAGAGCTAGTGCCCCAAGGAACTTTAATAGAAAGAATTCGTTGTGGGGGGGCTGGCCTTGGCGGTATTCTCACACCAACAGGAATTGGCACCATTGTCGAAGACGGAAAAGAAAAAATAACTGTTGATGGTATAGAGTATCTGCTGGAAAAACCATTACGCGCTGATATTGCTTTATTAAAGGCTAAGAAAGGCGATAAGGCTGGAAATTTGATTTATGATAAAGCCGCTCGCAATTGCAATCCCACTATGGCGTTAGCTGCAGATTTGGTTATTGCCGAGGTGGATGAAATTGTAGAAATCGGCGCAATTGATCCTGATGAGGTGATTACCCCAGGTTTACTCGTAGATAAAATTGTATGTGTTAGAGGAGCATTGTAATGGACGCAAAGGAATTTATTGCTAGACGAGTAGCCTTGGAAATACAAGCTGGGGAGGTTGTAAATCTTGGTATTGGTCTCCCTACGATGGTGGCAAATTATCTACCTCAGGATATGGATGTGATATTGCATTCGGAAAATGGTTTTGTTGGATTAACGAAAGGGAACGGCGAGGTTATTCCCAATTTAGTGAATGCAGGGGGCAAGCCCTGCGGCATTATACCTGGGGGTGCAATCTTTGATAGTATGATGTCTTTTGCTCTGATTCGCGGCGGACATGTTCATGTCAGTGTATTAGGGGGCTTACAAGTTGATCAATATGGGAATTTGGCAAATTGGATGATTCCTGGGAAAAAGGTCCCCGGGATGGGGGGAGCTATGGATTTGGTAGCAGGGGCGAAAAAAATCATTGTAGCCATGGAACATTGTGCAAAAGACGGATCTACAAAAATTGTCAAGGAATGCACCTTGCCCCTAACAGGAAAAGGTAAGGTACATATGATTGTCACGGAACTTGCCGTCTTTCATGTAACGTCAGAAGGACTTATTTTATCAGAAGTTGCTCTAGGTGTTGATGTAGAGACAGTGAAGGCGAAAACAGCAGCAGAGCTAATTGTCAGCCAACACCTAAAAACCATGCCCATAAATCAATAGGTGATGAATTATCGGATTGTTCATTACATAAATCCCGAATATTCCTATTTTTATTTATACTTTTGCAGAAGGATTTTCATAAGTAAACAAGAATATGTAATTTATGCAGAATCGGTTTTTGGTGTAAGAGATACCGTCACTCGCATAATGCTTTCATGGATGTAAGTTATAAAAAATAGGATCAAAGGGTGATGATATGGAATCGATCATGCAAAATATTCTTGTTGTTGATGATGCACGGCTAAATGTTCAGATTATGATAGATATTTTATCAAATGATTATAATCTATTTTGTGCGGCATCAGGTAAAGAAGCTATCGAGATTGCCATGTCGGAAAGGGTTGATCTGATTTTACTAGATGTTATCATGCCAGGAATGGATGGATATGAGGTATGCCGGAGGTTAAAGAGCAATCCACATACCACCAATATTCCCGTTATTTTTATATCGGCTATGACCGAGGTAAAGGATGAAACGAAGGGTCTAGAAATGGGAGCGATTGATTATATTTTTAAACCTGTTAATCCAGCGATTGTAAAGGTGCGAGTAAAAAATCATTTAGAATTAAAGAAATGTCGAGATATATTAGAGCAGCAATCCTTGTTAGATGGTTTGACAGGCATTGCTAATCGTCGGCATTTTGATGAAACCTTTGAAAAAGAGTGGAGACGTGCCTTGCGCAGTGGTGATACATTATCCTTAGTATTTCTAGATATCGATTTTTTCAAGAAATATAATGACTATTATGGACATTTAGCAGGTGATGATTGCCTGCGACAGGTGGGGAATGCTCTTAAAAAATCTCTGCAGCGTGCTGGGGATTTGGTAGCTCGGTATGGAGGGGAAGAGTTTGTCGTTATATTACCTTCCACGTCACAAATGGAAGCCCTTAAAGTTGCTGAAAAAGTACGCAGGCATATTGAAGGACTAAAGGTAAGTCATTTACGGTCAGATGTAAGTGAATATGTGACGGTAAGTGTAGGGGTGGCAACCATAACGCCAGCAATTCATATTAATCCTGTACTTTTAATTGAACAAGCAGATAGTGCTTTATATCAGGCCAAAAGCAGAGGCCGCAACAGGGTTAGCCAATTTGTAGAATCAGAATATCATCGGCGATAAAGAATAATAACAGTAGGCAAGAAATAATTGTAAATTACACAAGGAGTTTTTTAATCTTTGTCGAATTTAGTATAGTATACAAATGAATGTTTACCAAATAGCTGGAGGTGTAAGAAATGTCTATCATGGATTTGATTGAAAAAGGGAAAAAGAACCGCCAAAAGAAAGTCCGCGAAAAAGCATTGAAAAATGTGGCAATCGGAGCAGCAATTGGTACAACCATTGGGGCAGCTGTTGGCGTCTTATTAGCACCTAAGTCTGGTAAAGAAAATCGAGAAGATATTATGAATGCCGCTAAGGAAATTCCAGAAAAAGCAAAAGAAATCCTTGAAAAAACTAAGGAAAAAGTAGAGGAAGTCAAAGAAAAAATTCGCGACCGAAAAACGAAAGCTGTAGAAGAGCAAGAAGTCGAGTTATAATAAAAAGATGAGAAGTACAACGAGCGGCCGGGCAGCAATGCTCGGTCGCTTATTAATAACTATAAGAGAAAGAAGGTAAGAAGATGTATATTTCCCTTTATGATTTAGCATTATTTATGATATTTATGGTTATCCTGATTGTCAGTGGGTATTTAATTGCGGTGTTACACCGTGCTTTTTGTGTGTTAGGCTATGTAAAAGAGATTCTTAGTTCTCGTGGTGAAGACATTCATCAAATCATTGCCGGCTTACCAGAAGTCTTGGCAAATACCAATAAATTAGCCATCAGCTTGAAAGGCATCGCCGAGCAAGCAAATGGAACTTTTGATTCCCTGCAGAATAATATTATTGATACCGTAGATGACTTACGGGATGGTGTGGAGACCTTTATGGTGTATGCTAAGCTGCTAGCTGATGTCTGGCAAGCCATATTTTCAAGAACAAAATGATAATAAGATAAAAAAGAAAGTGGTATACTGATACGTAATACCTACAGCATAACAAGTTGTAGGTATTATTGTTTCTAAGATTCCTAGAAGGATTGGAAAAGTGGGGGAACTTTCATGGATAAAAGACAACTAGCTGAGTATGGTTTTAGTAAAGAAATGGAAAAGGCATTGTATAACTTAGGATATGAAACTCTCACAGAAGTGCAAGATCGGGTCATACCCTTAGTGCTCATAGGTAAAGATATTATTGTGAAATCCCAGACTGGCAGCGGGAAAACAGCAGCTTTTGCAATTCCCTTATGTGAAAAAATAGCGCTAGAGCAAAAGACGCCCCAAGTATTAGTGCTGACGCCAACTCGAGAATTAGCGGTTCAAATAAAACAAGACATTGGAAGTATTGGAAGATATAAAAGAATTCGTTGCGCTGCTCTTTATGGACAGCAACCTATAGAGGTGCAGACCAGAGAACTAAAACAAAGAGTACATTGTATTGTCGGTACGCCAGGCAGAACCTTTGATCATATGGAACGGAATAATATAAACTTAGCCGACATAAAATATTTTATTATTGATGAAGCTGACAAAATGCTAGATATGGGCTTTATAGAGCAGGTAGAAGCCATTAGTAAGTTATTGCCTAAAGATAAAGTGACGATGGTATTTTCGGCAACTATGCCAGAAAAAGTACAGCACATTTGTAATCAATATATGATTCGTCCCATCGTAGTAGAAGTAGACCCAGGATCCGAGGAAGATGGGAATATAAAGCAATGCTATTATGAAGTAGAGGAAAATCAAAAAAGTAACCTTCTCCAAAACCTCATTTATCGATTTGTGCCAGAGAGTGGTATTGTTTTTTGCAATACACGAGAAAAAGTAGATTCTCTCTCTGCAGAATTAGAGGGAGAGGGTTTTCATTGCGGAAAACTGCATGGGGGTATGGAACAACGAGATCGCTTGCGCAGTATCGAAAGCTTTAAACGAGGGGAATTTTCTTTTCTTATTGCCACAGATGTAGTAGCGCGAGGCATTCATATTGATGAAGTAGCACTGGTAGTAAATTATGACTTTCCGTTAGACAGGGAAAGCTATGTGCATCGTATCGGTCGCACTGGGCGGGCGGGAAATTCTGGAACAGCCATTACCCTTCTCACGTTAGAAGAAGCTGACAAGCTTGCAGACATAGAAGACTATGTCCATTATAAGATTCCCCAGGGAGAATTACCTACCAAGGAAGAAGTGGCTAAAGGACAAGCTATCTTTGCCAAGGAAAGGGCCAGTAAGCCAATTTTGAAAGCAGATAAAAATGCTGCCCTTAATCAAGAAATTACACGAATTCGTATTTCGGCTGGTAAAAAAAACAAAATGCGACCAGGAGATATATTAGGTGCTATTAGCAGCATTCCCGGTCTTGGCGGGGAAGATATTGGCGTGATTGACATTCAAGCCACCTGCTCTTATGTTGAAATACTAAGTAGCAAAGGACAAGCTGTCTTGGATGCCCTTTCCGATACGAAAATTAAAGGAAAAATATATTCGGCAAAGAAAATCAGCATTGGAAATTTATAAAAGAATAAAGGCTTTGAACCATACTGCATGGTTCAAAGCCTTTATTGTTATTTACCCGAACGAGCCATTAAGTTAGAAACTTTGTTAGCAAAGGCAATTGGATCTTCGGGAAGAATACCTTCAATTAATAATGCTTGGACATATAATAATTCACAATAATCTTTAAAGCCTTCGGAATCAGGAGCCGTTTGATGTAAATGCTGCAGGGTGGTAAACAAATCGTGATTTGGATTGATTTCCAAAATGCGACTAGCTTTGTACATGCTTTGGTTCATTTCCGATAAGATTTGTTCCATGGAAAGACTGATACCTTTATCATCACTCACTAGACAAACGGCGCTGGATTTAAGGCGGTTACTAATCTTTACATCGGCAATTTTACCTTTTAGTAGTTCTTTCATGGCCTGGATTAAAGATTCGTTTTCTTTATAGATGTTTTCCGTATTTTGTTTTGCTTCCGGAGTATCAATATCATCTAATTTTAAGTCACCCCGGCTAATGGATTGGAATTTCTTCTCGTTATATTCCTTCAAGGCATCGATAGTAAACTCATCTACTTGATCAAAGAGATATAAAACTTCGATGTTTTTCTCCCGTAACAGTTCCATTTGCGGTAAGCGTTCCACAGAGGCTTGGTCTTTACCCGTTGCATAGTAGATAACCGTTTGGTTTTCAGGCATCCGTTTGATGTAATCATCTAGAGTTGTTAAGCCTTCAGGAGAGTGGGACGAAGAGAATAATAATAGATCCTTTAATTTATCCCGGCTAGAGAAATCTGTATAGGCGCCAATTTTGAGAGCACGGCCAAATTCTTTCCAAAACTTTTCGTATTTTGGACGATCTTTACTAAGAAGATTTTCCAAGGTTTTCAAGACGCTTTTCTCAAGATTTTTGCCGATAAGTTTTAATTGAGTGCTATGCTGCAGAATTTCCCGAGAAATATTAAGAGAGAAGT
>JAPUES010000229.1 GCA_027492445.1 Sporomusaceae bacterium
ATATTAGCAGAAGGGCCATTGCATCTTACATCTGAGCTATTTCTTAGCATCGGAGCAAACGACGAATTTTTCTACTCACGTAATCGCCTTATCAAGAAAACACGAAGAACCGTCACTTTGCTTCATATAAGCAATCACAAAAGAATTTACCTTATCTCTTTTTTAGCAAGATTAACTGCTGTATGGACGAGTTATAACTCCTTAACTGTACAAATCTATCAGCAAAAAAGCTCATTGACAATTAAGGTTGACAATAGTAATGATATATTGTATAATTATATGCTATGTCATCAATGGCCTCTGGCAATGAACATGCTTCGTTTCGCCTTACTTTACCGTCATATATAAGAGTAAACATTTGGCTTGGAAAATGATAATTCCCCGTTACATTCGTACGATTCTGAAAATATAAATCTTTATATCTTGATGATCCTTGTACATATAAAAAATCTACAGAATTTCCATCACACCATAGCTCATAACAAACATAATCACTTCCCTCGTGAGAATAACGAAGATCCCATTTATGAGAATGAAGATCCCATCCTGCTGAAGCTAGTGAAGTATTGATAATACAAAAACACAATAATACTCCTGTTAAAATAAATAACTTCTTTCTCAAAAAAATCATTTAAATTCCCCCTATAACTCAACTTGCACACCTTTAAAACAACAAAAATCAGTTTCTAATTCATATACAACACCTCTCTTTATCATTAAAACTATTTTCTGTGTATTACCTAATCTGTATTATCCATTCTTGTGTGCCTATGTTGCTCCTATCTTTTACAAAATTCCTCTTTTTTCATTCTCTATCAACTAAAAAAATCCTGCCATTTGTAAAATAAATGGCACGATTTCCCCTAATTATCCAACAACAACCGGCAGCGATCGAACTTGCGCTACGACACCGCTGTACATACCGCTTAGTTCAATCTGAATGGCACCTGTACCACGGAATCTAGCACTGGCATTAAGAGTGGTCACGTTATGAAATACGGGGATTTCCACGATTTGTCCGCCTTGACGCTGAGCACTTTCCCGCTCCGTGATCGTCAGATGCCATGGCATTTGAATCTTCAACAATCCTGAAAAAGGCACTTCTCCAGTAATCGTGACGGTGATGCGTAGTGAATCTCTCTTTTCCCCTTTGGGTTTATCAACCGCGACCTGCAAGATAGGTCCATCACCGGCGTAGCCCCAGCTACACCAATAATCGCTGCAACCAATTCATCCCTTCAGTGCTAATATCAAATCTACTCCCTGCCCCACTTTGTAAGCATCGGCAATGTCAACCGCCCTATTTCTTCCGTATGCTGCCCCTTCCCCATTTTCATTCCTCACTTCTTCAATGATTTGCAAATAAATTATAGACAAAGTACATATTATATGTTACATTTTGATAAAATAACCTTTAAGTTAGTCCAGAGAGACTAATAAGGTACACAACGGCTTGGTCTTTTTCAGACTTTGTCTGTACTGCCTTCTAAACTCTTACTCTGGTAAGAGTTTTTTTATTGTGTGCCAAAGGAAACGAAGGAGATATTGTATGAATACACGCATTATTCAAGTTGAAGAAAAACTTCCCCTACTCCAAACCTTCCCCCTGAGCCTGCAACATCTTTTTGCCATGTTTGGTGCTACTGTCCTTGTTCCCATTTTATTTAAGGTGAATCCAGCAACCATCTTATTATTTAATGGTATTGGTACACTTTTGTATCTATTTATTTGCAAAGGCAAAATTCCTGCCTACCTTGGCTCAAGTTTTGCTTTCCTTTCACCAGTATTTATTATTTTACCCCAGTATGGTTATAATGCTGCCTTAGGCGGTTTCATCGCTGCCGGTGTGGTTTTCACTATTGTTTCTCTACTGATTGGCCTCGTTGGTACAAAGTGGATTGACACGGTTTTCCCACCAGCCGCCATGGGAGCCATTGTTGCTGTTATTGGACTGGAGCTGGCACCTGTTGCTGCGGATATGGCAGGGTTAACAGCCAAAGTGTTAGATGGTAATGTTATTATGGTTTCCATGTTTACTTTAGTAGTGACGGTTCTTGGTTCTATCATGTTTCGCGGTTTCTTTGCCATCATTCCTATTTTAATTGGCGTATTCGCAGGTTACGTCTTTGCTTTTTTCCTAGGATTGGTGGATTTAAGCCCGATTGCAAGTGCACCATGGTTTGCCGTACCTACCCTCTATACTCCTGAATTTAATTTTAACGCCATTGTCATTATCCTACCTGCAGCTTTGGTGGTCATTGCTGAACATATTGGACATTTAGTGGTCACAGGCAATATTGTTGGTCGGGATTTGACAAAAAGTCCTGGGCTGCATCGTTCCTTACTGGGCAATGGACTTTCTACCATTCTCTCAGGTTTCTTTGGTTCCACACCAAATACTACCTATGGTGAAAATATTGGCGTTATGGCCATCACAAAAGTCTATAGCGTCCATGTGATTGGCGGCGCTGCAGTACTTGCCATTATCCTATCCTTTGTGGGAAAACTCGCTGCTGCCATCCAAAGTATTCCCGTGCCTGTCATGGGTGGTGTCTCACTTCTACTCTTCGGCGTCATTGCCGCATCTGGTATACGGATATTAGTAGAATCCAAAGTAGACTATAGTCGCGCACGCAACTTAATTTTAACTTCCATTGTACTAATACTAGGTATTAGTGGTGCTAGTGTCACTGTCGGTAATATGACGATATTGGGTATTACCTTAGGTGCTGTAACCATGAAAGGCATGGCACTGGCTACTGTTGTCTCTATCCTTTTGAGTCTAAGCCTTAAAATCTTAGATATGATGGGACTAACAAATGACAAGCAATAAATCCTAATACTTTAGCTTTAAGTTTCTACATAGAAAACTTGGCCTCAGCCAAGCCTTAGTTGCCCTTGCTTGGAATCGGAAAGTGTTATACTTTCTGATTCCGTAAGAAAAGCTTCCGTTTAAACGGAAGCTTTTCTTATTATGAACGAAAATTAACAAATTGTAAATCAATGCCAAAATCTTTTTGTCTTAATTGGGCGATTGCATTTTGCAGGTCATCTTTATTTTTTCCTATCACTCGTACCTGATCGTCTTGCACTTGTGCTTGTACCTTTAGCTTACTATTCTTTATAAAAGCAATGACATCTTTAGCTTTTTCTTTATCAATACCCTTTTTTACCGTTACGATTTGGCGTACTGTTCCGCTAAAACCTGACTCCATTTTCCCATAATCTAAATTTTTTAAGGAAATTCCCCGTTTAATAATTTTAGCTTGCAAAATTTCAATCACATTTTTTAGTTTATGTTCATCATCGCCAACCACCTTAATTTGGACACCCTCTAAAGATACCGTAGACTTACTGCCACGAAAATCAAACCGCTGACCAACCTCCTTAATGGTTTGATTAACAGCGTTATCTACTTCTTGCAAATCTACTTCGGAAACAACATCGAAAGAGCAATCTTTAGCCATTCTATGACCTCCACTTATATTATTATTTTCTAATTACAATAGTAACAGTTTTACGTAATAAAACGTAGAAAAACGCAATTACTCCACCAACCGTGAAGAAAAAAGCAACTGGTTTGACCATAATAAGTTCTGAACTTCCAACTACAGAAAATAATAAAGTCGTCATGTATGCTAAAAAAAGTTCAGCATATCTTGCACTATTTCTTCTGGGAGCAATTATTAACCAAACAAAAAATCCTAAAAGGACTATGTTATAGTTCTGCATTAATTCCATTATGATCACCTCATTTTAAGCAGTTAACAATTATAACTTCGAAATAAAAAACAATTTTCCTGCATGTTTTTACAAGAATATTTATTTTATAGACAATTTATATAGTGTCATTATGTTCCTGCCCTTCATATGATATATCAGATACTCGAATAAAATATCAGTAAAGGAGGTTATCGAAATTATGGATGGCAAATATCCACATTGGTATCATGACGAAATGGATGACTGCTGCAGCCCGATGGATCAAAAAATGATGCACCATGAATGTATGCCACCTAAAGCATATGCATATCCTGAAACTTCTTTTAGAGATCGTCTACTATGTATGTTAGGGGATGATGTCATATTTTCAGTGGATGCACGTATATGCCGCCAAGAATCCTTCTGTGGTACCTTATGTCATGTTGGTTGTGACTTTATCATTATTAATGTCTGTATGCGCCGCAAACCCCTCTCTATGATGGTACCAATTAAAATGCTTCGATTCATTGGCCCTAAATCACATTGATACATTATAATTATTCCCTTACACTGGCACTTTTTCTTTACTGCTAGCATACAATGAGGCAAAGTCCTTAGTGCTAAGGAGGTTATTCTTTTGAAAAGAATACACACCAGAAAACCAATGTCAATGGATTTAGAGCATATTAGCATGTTACATGCCGAGTCAATCGAACAACTAGACTTAATGTATACCACTTTAGAAGCAGCGGAACAAGCCACTGATACCACACGCGATAGCCTTGATGAAATGTCAGCAAATCACTGGGATGCTTATATGGACGTTATACATCTAATATGTATGCATGACGAAGCAATGAACACTGCTATGAAAAAATATAGCACAAATATACGGGAAATACAAGATAACCAAGTGGAGGGACACTTCAGTATCCATCGTGAATTTTTGCTACTTTTACTATTAACTCTTCTTCGTCATCATCGTCGCTTACAACACATTTTTAGTTTGCGCGGTAATCCTATGAATGACTACTTTCAAGAATCCCTAACTATGGAGCGAGAACATGTTGCTAATTTAATCATAATGGCACAAAAATTAATGTAACATTCTTTCTAAAGAAAAAGGCAATCAAAGGATTGCCCTTTTTCTTATATAAAGGATTAGATAGTAGCTATGCCGAATTTAAGGATTATATTTATAATTTTAGAATAGACTACTGATTGTTACAAAATACTAATCATTAAATATATTTCAAAGGAGTTATTATGTCAGATTATTTAGTGCCTGAAGGTGTACATCCTATGTCAGTGCAAGACTTTTTGCGCCGCCACATTGGATTATCACTTACAATCTGGCGAAAAATTAAACATTCAGGAACTCTGCTTGTCAATCGTAAGGCGGTATCTATCCATCAAATAATCTCTCCTGGTGACATGATTACTGCACATTACAGCCAAGAATGTTCTATTGTCCCCACCGCTTTACCACTTACCATTTGTTATGAAGACGAGCACCTGATTATTATTGATAAACCAGCTAACATGTTAGTCCATCCCACTACCTCAGAACATGTTACTACCCTTGCTAATGCACTCATGCATTACTACCAGACCAAACAGTTACCTTATAACTTTCATCCCATACATCGGCTGGATCGTAATACCTCAGGTCTTGTATTAATCGCAAAGCACCCCCATATTCAGCATCTGTTATCACGCAATAGTATCAAATGTATTGATCGCCAATATGTAGCTCTTGCCACAGGTATAGTTTCACCACAAGAAGGAATAATAGACGCTCCAATCGCTAGGCATCCAAATAGTATTATTGAACGAATAGTCGATACAAGTGGACAATCAGCCACGACATGCTATAAAGTGATAAAGCATTTAAACAATGCCAGCTTAGTAGAAATAAAACTATTGACAGGCCGCACCCATCAAATTCGAGTGCATTTTTCTTATATTGGTCACCCCCTCTTAGGAGATGATCTGTATGGTGGTTCACGAAATCTTATTAACAGGCAAGCTCTACATGCAGCAAAACTTACCTTTATTCATCCAATAACAGGAAAAGAAATTGTTGTGGCAAGTCCATTGCCTACAGATATACTGGAAATAATAAAACTTCTTGCTATTGTATAACAAAATACAATATACATTAGTTTATTGATTATTCTTAAATATATATATTATTGTTAACATTTCTATGTTATAATAACATAAATGCCATATTATAACACTATTGAGGAGGGATTCTCTTGCCATTAGTTAGTACAAAAGAAATGTTTAAAAAAGCCTATGAGGGAAAGTATGCTGTTGGTGCCTTTAATGTCAACAATATGGAAATTATTCAAGGTATTGTTGATGCTGCCAAGGAAGAAAAAGCTCCACTTATCCTGCAAGTTTCAGCAGGTGCTCGTAAATATGCTAAACATATCTATCTTACAAAATTGGTAGAAGCAGCAATGGAAGACTCCGGTTTGCCGATTGCCCTACATCTTGATCATGGTGATGATTTTGAAATTTGTAAGTCTTGCATTGATGGTGGTTTTAGTTCTGTTATGATTGACGGTTCAAAACATTCTTTCGAAGAAAATATTGCTTTGACAAAAAGAGTCGTAGAATATGCTCATGCCCACGGCGTCGTTGTCGAAGCAGAGCTAGGTAAACTAGCTGGTATCGAAGATGCAGTAAATGTAAATACAAAAGATGCTACATATACAGATCCTGATGAAGCTGTAGAATTTGTGGAACGTACTGGTTGTGATTCCTTAGCGATTGCTATTGGTACAAGCCATGGTGCTTATAAGTTCAAAGGAGAGCCTAGTCTTGACTTTGCACGCTTAGTAAAGATTTCTAATATGCTACCTGGCTACCCATTAGTACTACACGGAGCATCTACTGTACTGCCTGAATTTGTGGCAAAATGTAACCAATTTGGTGGACATATTCCTGGTGCCCAAGGTGTACCTGAAGATATGCTTCTCACGGCTGGTAAGTTTGGCGTATGTAAAATTAACATTGATACAGATCTTCGTCTTGCTATGACCGCTTCCATTCGTGAACACTTTGCAAATAATCCTGGTGATTTCGATCCTCGTCAGTATTTAAAGCCTGCGCGCGCAGCTATCCAAAGCATGGTACAGCATAAAATTAAAAATGTATTAAATTGCAGTAATCGCTTATAAAATAAGAGCTGAGACAAAATGTCTCAGCTTTTTTATTTCTGCCAATCTTAATTCCCTACCTGAAACTTATAGCCTACTTTCAGACAAAAGAAAAAACACTCATCATGTGAGTGTTTTTCTAACCAGCAACGACCTATCCTCCCAGGCCGTTTCCAGCCAAGTACTTTCAGCGTATAAGGGCTTAAC
>JAPUES010000230.1 GCA_027492445.1 Sporomusaceae bacterium
AACCTAGAAGTTACCCGCAACGTAAGAGATGGGGGCAAAAAGGATACTCTCCTTGCCGTACTAGATTGCACCAAAACAGCAATGGGGGCGCGCCTCCTTAAAAAGTGGCTAGAATATCCTCTCCTAAATACCAATCATATTATTCAGCGGCAAGATGCCATTGCTGAACTATTAGAAAAACCTACTTTGCGCCAGCGTCTCCATGAAACCCTGGGCAGTATTTATGATCTAGAGCGCATTCTTACCCGCATTGAAGTAGCGACGGCGAATGCTCGAGATTTAGTGGCACTAAAATCCTCCCTCGCCGTCTTACCTAATATTAAAGAATCATTAAAAACTGTCACTACTGGTTTTTTAAGTAACCTCACTCACCAGCTACATACACATCAAGATATCGTAAACCTGATTGATACGGCTATTATAGAAACGCCACCCTTTTCGGTACGAGAAGGAGGGTTTATTAAACCTGGTTATAACCAAGAACTCGATGAACTCCATGCCATATCCCGAGATAGTAAACAATTTGTACAAGATATTGAAACTAGAGAGCGAGAAGCCACCGGCATAAAATCCCTAAAGGTGGGTTATAATCGAGTATTTGGTTACTATATCGAAATTACCCATTCTCATACGGCTTCGGTACCCATTAGCTACGTCCGTAAGCAAACACTGACCAATGCCGAACGGTATATTACCCCTGAATTAAAAGAATTTGAAAGCAAAATCCTCGGTGCCCAAGAAAAAATCGTCATTATTGAATATCATTTATTTTCTACCATTCGCGATCATATTAAAAGTTATATTAAAGATATCCAGCAAACGGCAAGGCAGCTGGCCCAATTAGATGGAATTATTAGTTTAAGTGAAGTGGCCTTTCGTCAGAATTATGTACGCCCGCAAATTGTCCAGTCCCAAGAAATCACCATTAAAGACGGACGGCATCCCATTGTCGAGCGATTACTCCATCAGCAATTATTTGTTCCTAATGATACGGAGCTTAACCATCATAGTAATGAAATTATTGTAATCACAGGTCCTAATATGGCCGGTAAATCTACCTATATGCGGCAAGTGGCGCTCCTCGTACTGATGACGCAAATCGGCAGCTTTATTCCTGCTCGCTCTGCGGTTATTAGTCCTGTCGATCGTATTTTTACGCGGGTAGGGGCAAGTGATGATTTATCTACCGGGCAAAGTACTTTTATGGTAGAAATGAATGAAGTAGCACAAATTTTAAAACATGCCACAAAGCATAGCTTGATTATTTTAGACGAGATAGGCCGAGGCACGAGTACCTTTGATGGTATGAGTATTGCAAGAGCTGTCATTGAATATATTAAAGAACGCATTAAAGCCAAAACTCTGGTCGCCACTCATTATCATGAACTAACAGAGCTTGCCGATCATAATAAAACCATAAAAAACTATTCCGTTGCCGTTAAAGAGCGGGGGAGTGAAGTCGTCTTTTTGCGGCGCATTATCCCTGGCGGCGCTGATAAAAGCTATGGTATCCATGTAGCCCAATTAGCTGGGTTACCTAAAAAAGCCATTGAGCGCGCCCAGGAACTATTACTCGAATTAGAGCAAAAACATCCCCAAGGGGATAGACCGATTTCTTCAGCTCCCCAAATCGTTGAAAGCAAAAACCAGCCAATGTCCTTATTCACTTCCTCCTTAGTGAGTGAATTAGTAAAGCTAGATGTTATGACCATAACTCCCTTAGAAGCTCTTAATCTCCTCTATGATTTACACAAACAAGCAAAACAGGAGTCTGGTGAACTATGAGTACCATTCATATTTTAGATGAAAATACCGCCAATAAGATTGCCGCCGGGGAAGTGGTAGAACGCCCCGCCTCCATTGTAAAAGAATTAGTAGAAAATTCTATTGATGCCCATAGCCAGCATATTGAAATTGAAATTGCTGAAGGCGGCATTTCTTTTATTCGTATTACAGACGACGGCAGTGGTATGAGCTCTGAAGATGCTCAGCTATCCATACTACGTCATGCAACGAGCAAAATTCGCCTAGCAGAGGATTTATCCACCATCCACTCCTTAGGCTTTCGCGGCGAAGCATTACCTAGTATTGCTGCAGTATCGAGATTTTCTTTAACCACTCGCCTTAGCCATCAACCTCTGGCAACCTATATTGAGGTGGCGGGGGGGATTACGACAGATATCAGGGAAGCAGGGGGGAATGTCGGTACTACTATTGTGGTAAAAGATCTCTTTTTTAATACTCCTGCTCGCAAAAAATTTTTGAAAACAGCTTCGACAGAAGGTTCTTATATTAATGAAATCGTCATTAAGCTAGCCTTATCCAATCCAAGTATCGCCTTTAAATTAATTAACAACAATCGTTTAGTACTGTCTACACCTGGTAATAATCAATTGCAGGATACCTTAATAAGCCTGTATGGCCAAAAAATCGAGCCTGATATATTACCGATTCATTATGAAAATACCATTGATAATATTACTATCAAAGGATATTTAGGTAAGCCGACCTTATTAAAAAGCAATCGCCACTGGCAAACCTTTCTGGTTAATTCGCGCATTATTAATAGTCGCTCCATTGCCAAGGCCCTCGACAATGCCTATCATTCCTTGCTGCCCAAAAGCGGCTATCCCTTAGTGGTACTACATATTACTGTCAACACGGATACCATTGATATTAACGTTCATCCCCAAAAAAGTGAAATTAAATTTAGTGATGAACAAAAACTGTTTAGAGCTGTCTATAGCGCGGTAACTTATGCCCTTTCCGAAGCCCATACCCCAAGCCAACTAGCGGCGACTGCGAGTGTTAAGGATTATACCCCTTATCAGCATACGCCTAGTCGTTATGTTCGGCCGGCTCAGCAAGAATCCTTGTATGCTCCCTCTCATTATCGGGCATCCTTCCAAGAAGAGGCATTACCCCTAACAACCGCACGAATGACAATGGAAGAAGAAGAAGAGATTATCTTTTGGGATGCACCGCCTGTTACGCAAGAAGTAAAGTCAAACGAGGAAGAAACTAGGTTTACCTTGCAGCCACTAGGGCAAATCGATGATTGTTATATTATTAGCAGAGGCCATGATGGCTTATATATTATTGATCAACATGCTGCCCATGAGCGGATTCTGTATGATAAAATGAGTGAACATACTGATCGCATTCCCTCTCAGCAACTATTAATGCCTTTATATATGGACTGTGATACTAATGAAATTAAGCTTTTATCCGAATACCAAGATACCTTTACAGGCCTAGGTTTTAGCCTTGATCTAGTAGGCCCAAATACCATGCGTTTTACAGAACTACCTAGTGACATTCCACTCGCAGAAGCGGAAAACTCCATAAGGCAAATACTAGAATTCATTCAAAATATGCACAATCCTACCGCCCAAGAGTTACGGCATAACTGCCTCCAAATTGCCTCTTGCCGCGCTGCGATTAAAGCAGGAGAAGTGCTCAATATGAGGCAAATGCAGGCTCTTATTAGCGAGCTATGCAATACCAAATTACCTTATACCTGCCCCCATGGAAGGCCAGCTATGATTCGCTTTAGCCCGAAGGATTTAGATAAAATGTTTAAGCGGACCTAGTAGAGGAGGCATCTTACAAAAAATATGGCAGGTGATACTATGGAACTCGTCGTGACAACAGTGCAGCATCCTTCTGATGCCCTAATATCCTTAGCCCAAGCGATTGCTAAGGAGCTAAATATTCCCTTCGTAGAAAGAGCAAAGCACTCTTTAATGGCCATTAAAATTCACTTTCAAGTAGACAATCTCATTGTTGTTGCCCAAAAAGGTCCTTTGGTAAATACACCTGGTGGAGATTATTTTTTCCACCTGAACATGGCCCAATTACGTATAAAAAACTTAGAAAATGGAAAACATGACCATATGGTCTCTGCAATGTCCTTACAGCCTGGCATGTCCGTTTTAGACTGCACCTTAGGTCTTGCTACAGATGCCATTGTAGCCAGTTTTGTAACGGGCCCTACCGGTAGCATTGTTGGCGTTGAAAAATCCCCCATTGTGGCCTTTATTGCCCGCTATGGGTTAGAACACTTTATAACGGATGAAGAAGGGATAACTGAGGCCCTGCGTCGCATCGAAGTGCGGCAAGCTCATTCCTATAAATACCTAACTACCTTAGGGGATAATAGCTATGATATTGTTTATTTTGATCCGATGTTTCGCCATCCTATTTATAGCAGCTCCAATGTAAAACCCCTTCGCTACCTTGCCGATAATAGTGCTTTGACAAAAAACACTCTCAAAGAAGCATGCCGGGTTGCCAAACAGCGAGTGGTGGTGAAAGAATCTAGTAAAAGTAATGAATTTACGCGTCTTGGTATTACTGCAATCTATGGCGGTAAATACAGCAGTGTTCACTATGGCGTAATTGAAATAGGAGAGTAATATGGAACGTATCGTTGCTGTCATTGGGCCAACTGCTGTGGGAAAAACAAAAGTTAGTATTGATTTGGCTAAAATGCTACAGACAGAGATTATTTCTGGTGATTCTATGCTCGTCTATAAAAACATGAATATTGGAACGGCAAAACCAGATAGAAAAGAGCGTTCTAGTGTTTTTCATCACCTAATTGATATCCTAGAACCTAGTGCTGATTTTAGTGTGGTAGAATTTAAAGAACTAGCCAGTACACATATTTCTACAATCAACAAAGAAGGTAAGATTCCCGTGTTAGCAGGGGGAACTGGTCTCTATGTAAAATCCTTACTAGAAGGTTATCAATTCAATCCTACCCCCAGTGATGAAGCATTACGCCAGCGCCTAGATTTATTGGCAAAGGAACATGGCAATCAATATCTTCATGATACCTTAAAAAGTGTCCTGCCAGAAGTGGCCGCTCGTCTACATCCAAATGATCTGCGGCGTGTGATTCGCGCCTTAGAAGTCTTTTATCTTAGCGGTGATACGGTTTCTCAAGAAAAACTGATTGATCAGCAGGAACTCCTATATAATGCTCTAGTCATTGGTCTTACAATGGACCGCCAGCTTTTATATCAGCGCATTAATCAGCGCGTCGATATGATGATCGAAGGGGGACTCGTCAATGAAGTATCCCTGCTACTTAAAAATGGTGTTTCCCCAAACTGTCAGGCTATGCAAGGCATTGGCTATAAAGAAATCGTTAGCCACCTACAAGGAGAAATGAGTTTAGCCGCTGCCACCGATACCATTAAACAGGCCACGCGGCATTTTGCCAAACGCCAATTAACTTGGTATCGTAAAATGCCCTATATCACCTGGTTTGATGTAAATGATTTTAGTGATTACGATAGCATGGTGGAAACTTTTTACAAACTAATAGCAGGAAAATTTAACCTATCGGTAGAATAAGGATATAGAAATGATCGATAAAAACGGAGGAATTTTATGATGACAACAAAAGTGATTAATTTACAAGACAGTTTTTTAAATCAAATACGCAAAGAAAATAATCTGCCTGTAATTATCTATCTTATAAATGGCTTCCAGCTGCGCGGGGTCGTCAAAGGCTTCGATAATTTCACGGTCATAATTGAAAATGAGGGAAAGCAACAGCTAGTCTATAAGCATGCAATCTCAACCATTACACCCCTTAGACCACTAACGCCTGCGTTTCACGACAAGAAAGATGAAAAATAATAGCAAAAACTCTCGGCCCTAGGGCTGAGAGCTTTTCTATTTTTGCACCTTTTTTCCCTGCTAGCGTATACTATATATCACCTATAGTTATGTGGTGAGGTGACAACAATGTCATATATGGGGCCACAAAATGTGATTTCTGCCCTTGAAAAGGGAGAAATTCCTCCCTCCCAAGCCTTAAAATTCTTTCATGAAATGGATTTTAAGGTTCGCATGAGTACGAAAGTACATCATAGTCAAAAGAAAATCGACGATATCCTGTCGGAACTCAATCAATTAATTGGCTTATCAGAAGTCAAGAAAACAGTAAGAGAAATCTATGCTTTTATCGAAATCCAACGCCGACGTGAAAAGGAACATTTGCATACGGAGCCCTTAGTATTGCATATGATTTTTAAAGGCAATCCAGGAACAGGTAAAACTACGGTCGCACGAATTTTGAGTAAAATTTTTCGTGAAATCGGTATTTTATCTCGTGGCCACTTGATTGAGGTCGAACGAGCGGATTTAGTAGGAGAATATATCGGTCATACGGCGCAAAAAACTCGTGAACAGGTAAAGAAAGCCTCTGGCGGCATTTTATTTATCGATGAAGCCTATTCCTTAGCCCGAGGTGGCGAAAAAGATTTTGGTAAAGAAGGAATTGACCTCTTGGTCAAAGCCATGGAAGATCATAAAAACGATTTTATTTTAATTCTTGCTGGCTATCAAAAGGAAATGGAAGGTTTTTTAGAGACCAATCCCGGTCTTCGTTCTCGTTTTCCCATCCATGTTGATTTTCCTGATTATAAGGAGCAAGAATTACTTACCATTGCCCAACAAATGCTAGGGGCCCGTCAATATTCCATCTCAAATGATACAGCCGGTGTGTTATTAACCTTGCTAGCTACTCAACAGCATAACGCTTCGAAAAATTTTGGCAATGCGCGTACGGTCCGTAATATTATCGAAAAAGCAATTCGCCAACAAGCACTACGCTTACTAAGTAAAGCCAGCACGACAAAGGAAGAACTCATATGTCTTGAAAGCGTTGACTTTCTGGAGGTGAAATAATGAGAGAATTTGTTGTTGTTGGCCAACCAAACTCAGGAAAAACTTTATTTACTCTTAATTTTGCAGCCTATATGGGTAGTAAAACTGTGGATATCATCTGCCGCAGCTATGATGACCTAGTGACCTGCCGACATTTTTCTATTATCGAGGCGAAAAATCAGCTCTGTGGCATGACGCTACATAAAACCCCATTCCTCCAATCCCTTGTTCTTAAAATTCCCCTAGGAAAAACAGATGTTACTTTTAAAATAACTGATACTTGTGGTGTTGGGGAAACCATTCATCCTAGCGCAAACATTCGTCGCGGTATGGCCCAGACTCTTAGCTTACTCCGCAGTGCAGATTATATTTTTCATATTCTTGATGT